>DASYUP010000513.1:0-10465 GCA_036001185.1 Thermoanaerobaculia bacterium | reverse complement strand
TCGGGCCCGACTATCGCCCGGCGCAGCCTGCCACCGTCTTCCCCTTCGCCACCGACGACGGCTCGCTCGCGCGTGCCACGCTCCGCTGCGTCGGCGTCGGCAAGTGCCGACGGCTCGAAGGGGGCACCATGTGCCCGAGCTACATGGTGACGCAGGAGGAAGAGCACAGCACCCGCGGTCGCGCCCGCCTGCTGCACGAGATGCTGGTGGGCGACGTGGTGCGCGGCGGCTGGCGCTCGCCCGAGGTCAAGGAGGCGCTCGATCTCTGCCTCGCCTGCAAGGGCTGCAAGGCGGAGTTCCTCTACCACCACTACCGGGGACGCCTGCGCCCGCGGGCGGCCTACGCCATGGGGCTCATCACCTGGTGGGCGCGCGCCGCCGCCCACGCGCCGCGCCTGGTGAACGCGCTGCTGGCGGCGCCGGGCCTCGGCGGAGTGGCGAAGGCGGCCGGCGGCATCGCCTCGCGGCGCCAGCTGCCGCGTTTCGCCACCCGCACCCTGCGCGCGCGCCTCGCCGGGCGCCCGCCGGCCCACCCTGCCGGCCCACCGGTGCTCCTCTACGCCGACACCTTCACCAACTTCTTCGAGCCGGAGATCGGCGAGGCCGCCGTGACGGTGCTCGAGGCGGCGGGCTTCCGCGTCGAGCTGCCGGCGGTGTCGCTGTGCTGCGGCCGGCCGCTCTACGACCACGGCTTCCTCGGCCTCGCGAGAAGGCTGTTGCGCGAGAACCTCCGCGGCCTGCGCGACGCGCTGGCGCGCGGCCTCCCCATCGTCGGCCTCGAGCCCTCGTGCGTCGCCACCTTCCGCGACGAGCTCCCCGCCCTCTTCCCCGGCGACCCGGCGGCGCAGCGCCTGTCGGCCGGCGTCGTCACCCTCGCCGAGCTGCTGGCGCGCGACGCGCCCGACTGGCAACCGCCGACGCTGCGGCGTCGTGCCATGGTGCAGGGACACTGCCACCACCAGGCGGTGATGGGCATGCAGGCCGACCTCGCGCTGCTGTCGCGCCTCGGCCTCGACTGGGAGCTGCTCGACACCGGCTGCTGCGGCCTCGCCGGCTCGTTCGGCTTCACCGCCGCGCACTACGACGTGTCGCTGGCCTGCGGCGAGCGCAAGCTGCTGCCCCTGCTGCGCGCCGCCCCGGCCGATACGCTGGTGCTCGCCGACGGCTTCTCCTGCCGCACCCAGATCGCCCACGGCAGCGGGCGGCGGGGGCTGCATCTGGCGCAGGTGTTGGAGCTGGCCCTGCGGCCTCACCCTGACTAGAGTTCGGGCAGCCAGAGACCGCCGCGCTGCCGGCCGGACCCCTGCCGGGTTCCTGGGAGTCGCAACCACCGGCCTCACTGCGCGTACAAGGACGGGAGAACGACCGGTCCCAGCCCGGCGCGGGAGCTCGATGCCAAGCAAGAGAGTGCGTTGGATCGTCGTCGGTGTCGCCGTCGTCGCCGTCGGTGGCACGGCCTTCTTCGTCTGGAATCGCCGTCCGAAGGCCGTGCCCGTGCAGCTCGCGACCGTCGGGCGCGAGGATCTCCAGGCCAAAGTCACCGCCAACGGCAAGGTGCAGGCGCAACGGAAGGTCGAGATCTCGGCCACCATTCCCGGGCAGATCACCCAGCTGGCGGTGGACGAGGGCGACGTCGTCAAGAAGGGGCAGTTCCTCCTCCAGATCGACGCCACCAACTCGCGCGCCGTCGCCCGCAGCTCGGAGTTCTCGATGCAGGCGCTGCGCAAGGAGATCGACTCGGCCCGCGCCACCCGCGACCAGGCCCGCGTCGACGCCGAGCGCGCCGAGATCAACTACCGGGCCGGCCTCGCGCCGCTCGCCGAGACGCAACGCGCCCGCACCGCGGCCGCCACCGCCGAGGCGGCGCTGCACGCAACCGAGCAGCGCGTCGAGCAGGCGCGGGCGACGCTCGAAGGAGCCCGCGACACGCTGGCCAAGACGACGGTGCGCTCGCCGATCGACGGTGTGGTGACCGCCCGGCGCGTCGAAGAGGGCGAGGTCGCCGTCATCGGCGTGCAGAACAGCCCTGGCACCGTGCTGCTCACCATCTCCGACATGTCGGTGGTGGAGCCGGAGATGGAGGTCGACGAGACCTCGATCCCGACCGTGGCGGTGGGGCAGGAGGCGCTGGTGCGCGTCGACGCCTACCCGAACCAGACCTTCGACGGCGTGGTCACCGAGGTGGGCAGCTCGCCGATCCTCGGCACCAACCCCGCCGTCGAGGCGATCAAGTTCAAGGTCAAGATCCGCATCAAGAACCCACCCGCTGGCATCAAGCCCGGCCTCTCGGTGCAGGCCGACATCCTCACCGGCTTCCGTTCGCGGGCCCTCACCGTGCCGATCCAGGCGCTCGTCCTGCGCGAGAAGGAGCGCCGGGCGGGCGAAGCGCCGAAGCGGGGCGAACCGCGCGACGAGGAGGGAGTCTGGGTGGTCGATAAGGGTAAGGCGGCCTTCCGGCCGATCAAGGTCGGCATGCTCGGCGAGCTCTCCCTCGAGGTCCTCGCCGGGCTCGAGAGCGGCGAGAAGATCGTCAACGGTCCGTTCCGTGCCCTCCGCACCCTCAAGGCGGGCGACCGCGTGCGCGAGGAGAAAGCCGCTCCGGACGAGAACGGCAGCCCACCGACGAGGGACTGAGGGTGGCCACCGCGGAGCTCGCGCGCATCGCGCTCGCTTCGCTGCGGGCGCACAAGCTGCGCAGCTTCCTGACGCTGCTGGGCATCATCATTGGCGTGACCACCATCGTCGGCGTGGCGGCGGTCATCTCCGGGCTCGAGACGTACGTGCAGGAACGCGTCATCCGGCTCGCACCGGACGTCTTCGTGCTCACCAAGTTCGGGATCATCCGCGGGCGCGACGAGTTCATCGCCGCCCTCAAGCGGCCCGACCTCGACTACCACGACTACGAGGTGGTGCGCGACCGGCTGCTGCGCGCCGAGGCGGTCGGTGCGAACGTGCAGACCGGGGTCGCGGTGCGCCACGCCGGACGGCGCCTGGCCGACATGCGCCTGCACGGCTGCACCTCCAACCTCGGCGCCCTGCTCAGCCTCGACCTCGAGACCGGGCGGTTCTTCACCCCGGCGGACGAGCGGGCCGGCGCGGCAGTGGCGGTCATCGGCTGGGACATTCGCGACGAGCTCTACCCCGGCCTCGACCCCATCGGTCGCGAGCTGATCGTCGGCAGCGCCGCCTACCGGATCATCGGCGTGGTCGCCGAGCAGGGGCGGACGCTGGGGCAGAACCAGGACAACCAGCTCTGGGTGCCGATGAGCACCTTCCGCAAGAGCTGGGGCCGCCGCAACTCGGTGGCCCTGTTCGTCAAGGCCCGCGGCGGCGTGCCCGCCGTGCCGGCGGTGGTGGACGAGGCGCGGGCGGTGATGCGGGCGCTGCGCCACACACCGTTCCGCGACCCCGATCCCTTCGGGGTGGTGACGGCGGAGAACCTGCAACAGCTCTGGCGGCAGGTCTCCACCGCCGCCTTCCTGCTCACCCTGCTCGTCTCCGGGGTCTCGCTCGGCGTCGGCGGCATCGTCATCGCCAACATCATGCTCGTCGCCGTCGCCGAGCAGACGCGCGAGATCGGCCTGCGCCGCGCGGTGGGGGCGCGCAAGCAAGACATCCACCGGCAGTTCCTGTTCGAGGCGGCGATGCTGTCGACCGGCGGCGGGATGGTGGGCATCCTGCTCGGTGCCGCCGTCGCCTACGCCGTGCAGCGCGTGCTCGGCTTCCCGGCGCGGGCGACGCCGCCACTGCTCCTCGCCGGGCTCGGGCTGTCGACAGTGATCGGCGTCCTCGCCGGCTACTTCCCGGCGCGCCGCGCCTCGAACCTGCTGGTGATCGACGCCCTTCGGGATGAGACATGAAGGCGGTGGGCTCGGCCTGGCTCGAGAACGTGACCTTCGCGCTGCGCGCGATGCGCGAGCAGAAGCTGCGCAGCTTCCTCACTCTGCTGGGAGTGATGGCCGGCGTCGCCACGGTCATCATGATGGTCAGCTTCGTCGTCGGCTTCGATCGCCAGGTCACCTCCGCCTTCACCTCGTTCGGCACCCAGCTCGTCCAGTTCCAGAAGTACGAGGCGCGCTTCGGCGGCGGCGGGCCACCACCGGAGGAGGAGCGCAACCGCCGCGACCTGACGATCGCCGATGCCCAGACGCTCAAGCGGCTGTCGCGGCTGGCCCGCGCCGTCTCGCAGGAGCGCTATCTGTTCACCGAGACGCCGCCGGTGCGCGCCGGGCGCAACGAGGCCAACGGCGCCCGGGTCTTCGGCACCAACCCCGACTATGCCGAGGCCAACGTCCACTTCGTCCAGGACGGCCGCTTCCTGACCGACGCCGACCTGCATCTGGCGGCGAAGGTCTGCGTCATCGGACCCGACATCGCCGACGCGCTCTTCCCGTTGCGCGATCCGCTCGGCCGGTGGCTCCTGATCGGGGCCCGGCAATACGAGGTCGTCGGCCTCTTCGAGCACAAGGGGAGCACCTTCGGCGGCAGCAACGACAACTTCGTGGCCATCCCCATCACCGCCTTCGACGAGCAGTTCCCGCAGGTCAAGAACGGCGGCGGCGACACCATCCACATCGCCACCGTGCCCCGCCGCCCCGAGGACGTCGACGCGCTGATCGAGGAGGAGACGGCGATTCTGCGCGCCCGCCGGGGCCTGCGTCCCGGCCAGCCGAACGACTTCGCGATCTTCACCAGCGTCGGCCAGCTGCGGCAGTTCCAGCAGATCTCCGACGGCGTGGCCCTGGCGATGCTGGTGCTGGCGGCGATCGCCCTGCTGGTCGGCGGCGTGGGAGTGATGAACATCATGCTCGTCAACGTCACGCAGCGCACGCGCGAGATCGGCCTGCGCAAGGCGGTCGGCGCCACCCGGCGCGACGTCCTCCAGCAGTTCCTCGTCGAGGCCGTGACCCTCACCGGAGTGGGCGGCGCCCTCGGCATTGCCTTCGGCCTCGGCGCAGCGTTCCTGGTGCGCGCGACCCTCGATTTCCAGGCCGCCGCGCCCGCCTGGTCGGTGGCGCTCGGCTTCGGCGTGTCCACGGCGGTCGGCCTGGTCTTCGGCCTCTGGCCGGCGATGAAGGCAGCCCGCCAGGACCCCATCGAAGCGCTGCGCTATGAGTGACGTTCGGGCCCCCGGCGCCCGTGGACGCGGTAGCATCGCGGCGCGCCCCGCGCTGCCATGAGCGAACCGCCGGAAGACCGCCCGCCGCTGGTGCCGCGGCTGCCCGGCTACGACCGCGAGAGCGTCGACGCCCGCCGCCACTGGGTCGAAGAGACGACCGGCGCGGCGCTGCCCACCGTCGGCGCCTACGCGCTCGATCCGGCGACGCTGCGCGGCAACATCGAGAACGCCATCGGCACGGTGCAGATGCCGCTCGGCGTCGCCGGCCCGCTGCAGCTGCTGGGCGAGCACGCGCGCGGCACCTTCTACGTGCCGCTCGCCACCACCGAGGGCGCGCTGGTGCGCTCCTACGAGCGCGGCATGGTGGCGATCAGCCGCGCCGGCGGCGCTCGCGCCGCCACCTGGCGCGACGAGAACCGGGTGGCGCCCGTCTTCGTGCTCGCCGACGTCGCCGCGGCGCGCGGCTTCGCGGAGCAGGTGCTCGCCTCGCTTGACGCCATCCGCGCCGAGGCGGAGGCGACCACCCGCCACGGCAAGCTGCTGCGCCTCGAGTGCCTTCCCATCGGCCGCGAGGTGATCGTCGACTTCCGCTACTCGACCGGCGACGCGCAGGGGATGAACATGGCGGTCAAGGCGACCGACCGCGCCTGCCGCTGGATCGTCGCCCACCTCGGCGCCCGCGAGTACTACGTTTTCTCCGGCTACGACTCGGAGAAGCGGGCGAGCGGCGCCCTCTTCGCCGGCGGCAAGGGCAAGACCGTGGTGGCCGAGGCGCGGCTGCCGGCGGCGGCGGTGCGCAGCTACCTGCACGTCGAGCCGGCGCAGATGGTGGCGCTCTGGCGGCGCACGCTGCTCGGCCACCTGCAGGCGGCGGCGCTGGGCTACAACGGCCACTTCGCCAACGGTCTCACCGCCCTCTTCATCGCCTGCGGCCAGGACGTCGCCAACGTCGCCAACTCGGCGGTGGGGATCACCAGCTTCGAGGTCGAGGCGGATGGCGCGCTCTACGCCACCGTCACCCTGCCGGCGCTCTCGGTGGCCACCGTCGGCGGCGGCACCGCCCTCGGCACCAGCCGCGAGTGCCTGGCCATGCTCGGCTGCGGCGGCGACCAGGCTGAGGGAGGGGCGGCGCGACTAGCGGAGATCGCCGCCGCCACCCTACTCGCCGGCGAGCTGTCGTTCGGCGCCGCCATCGCCAGCGGCGAACAGGTGGAGGCGCACGAGCAGTATGGGCGCAACCGGCCCGGGGAGGCGGGCGGCCCGCCCGCGGGCTGAGCCCCGAGCGCATGAGCGTCGGGGGTCGGCTGCCTGGTCGCGAGCTCCTCAACAAGCTGAGGGCCTACTGGCTGGTGCGGGCCACCGGGCGCGGGCCACGGCCGCGCCCCGACGATCGCTGGGAAGAGCTGGTCGCCCGCGTCTACCGGCGGTCGCCGTTCGCCGCGCTGTTCCGCCTCGAGCGACTGGGGCTCGACCTGACGCAGGCGGTCTGGCGCTGGGAAGGGGCGCCGCGAGGCCTGCTCTCGGGCGTGCGCGCGGCGGCGCTTCCGGAAGGCAGCCTCATCCTCCTCCACCTCGGCATGGGCCTGGCGTTCGCCAAGCAAGTGATGGGGGAGCTCGACCCCGCAGCGGGCGAGGCGGTCATCGGTCAGGCGCTTGCCACCTTCCTCGCCCTCTGCGGCGCCAACGCGCGACCCGGCTACCTGCTGGCGAGCTACGAGTCGCTGGGCGCCTACGTGCGGCTCTTCCAACCGCGCCGGACGGCCGCCGCCGGCCGGCTGCTCGCCGGCCTCGACGCCGCTGCGGCAGAGTGTTTCTGGCACGGCGCCGGTCGCGGCATCTACTTCCTGCCGCGCCACCTGCCGCCCGGCTCGACGGCGCGCGCCCTGGCGCTCTGCCGCCGCGAGCCGCCCGACGCGACGGCGCGCGCCGACGCCCTCGGCGGCTTCTTCGTCGCCGCCACCATGGTCAACCTGCGGCACCCGGCGGTGCTCGAACGGGTGCTCGCCGCCGCCGGCGAGCACACCGACGAGGAGGAGGCGATTGCCGGCGGCATCGCCGCCTGCGCGCTGGCGCGCCGCGAGACCACTCCCGAAGATCCGGCGTTGCCCGCGTTGCTCGCCCACCGGCCGCAGCCGCGGCATGCGGCGCTCTGGCGGCAGCGGGTGCAGGAGCCGGTGAGCCGGGCGCTGGATGAGTACTACCCGCTGCTCAGACGGGCGGGACGCCTGCCTGAGCTGGCCCGTCACCGCGACCTGGCGGCGCTCGCTCGCGTGTGTGCCGACCATCCGTAGAGGGGCAGCTTGCCTGCCCCCGGGCGGGGGTGGGCATCGCAACGCCCCCACAGCCGGGCGGAGACAAGCTCTGCCCCTACGCCGGAGGTCAATACCCCAGCTTCGCTTTCGCCTCCGCCGTCGCCGCGTCCGTTCCCTCGATGCTGAGGTCCTCGCGACGCGCGCCGCGCCCGGGCGGGTAGAACGACTGGCGGTACATCGGGTAGCACTCGCTGCGCAGGTGGGCAAGCGTCTGGTGGCCGCGCCGCACGGCGCGCTCGTGGCGCAGGGCGTCGACGTCGACGGGGGCGACGACGATCTTCTCGCCCGGGCCGGGATCGGCCTGCGCCAGCACCCGCCCCTCGAAGTCGACCACCATGCTGCCGCCGGGCCAGGAGAAGGGCGGGTAGTGCGCCAGGCTGGCGCCCTGGTTGGCGGCCACCACGTAGGCGATGTTCTCCAGCGCGCGGCAGCGGTTGACCACCGTCCACCAGTCCATCGGCGCCGTCGCTCCCCACGGATCCATGTAGGCGGAGACGCGGATCAGCACCTCGGCGCCGTTGGCGGTGAGCTGCCGCAGCGCCTCGGGGAACAGCCAGTCGTAGCAAATGGCGACCCCCAGCTTGCCGATCGGCGTGTCGACGACGGGGAACATCTCCTCGTCGTAGCCCGGCAGGTCGTGAGGGCTCGCGTGCACCTCCCAGGGAATCCAGGGATTCACCTTGCGGTACCTGGCGAGGATGCCCTGCGGGCCGACGAGACAGGTGGTGTTGAAGACGACGCCCGGCCAGCGGTCGTCGCGCTCGAGGAAGGTGCCGGTCTGGATGTGGACGTCGTACTGCCGCGCCGCCTCGGCGTAGCGCTCGGTGTGCTCGTTGGGGATCGGCACCGCCAGCTTCTCGAGCAGCTCGGCCGCGGTCGTGTAGACCGGCGCCGCGTGGGCGAACTCGGGGAAGACGACCAGCTTGACGGGCAGGAACGGCGAGTACCCCTCGACCGCCTGGGCGATCATCCCCAGCATGCGGTCGACGTGCGGCTTGATGCCGCTGCGGCTCCCCGGGCTCGCGAAGTCGGTCTGGCAGGCGGCGGCGGCGTAGCGGATGCGCGGCTCCATGGGCGGGCACGATAGCAGCGCGGCGGAATCGTTAGACTCAGGTCCCGTGAGCCTGCTGGCGACGCTGGCGCTCGCCGGCGTGGGCGTCCTCGACCCCGCCGCGCGCGCCTCCCTGGAAACCGGCTCCCCCACCATCCGCGCGGAGGCGGCCGCGGCAGCGCCGGCGCCGGCCCCCGGCTTCCTCGACGTCACCGCCGCAGCCGGCCTCGACCACCCCCATCACCTGCGCCGCTTCGACAACCCTTACGCCGCCATCATGCAAGGGTACACGGCCCTCGGCGCGGCGGCGGCGGTGGCCGACTTCGACGGCGACGGTCGGGAGGACCTCTTCGTCACCGACTCGTCGGCAGCTGGCAAGAACCACCTCTACCGCAACAACGGCGACTGGGCTTTCACCGATGTCGCCGCGGCGGCCGGCGTCGCCGACGGCAACGACGCCAACAACGCCTCGGCCGACGCCCTCTTCCTCGACTACGACAATGACGGCCGCCCGGACCTCTTCGTCGTCCGCTTCGGCAAGAGCCAGCTCTTCCACAACGAGGGGGGCGGCCGCTTCCGCGACGTCACCCGTGCCGCCGGGCTCGACCGCTACGCCAACGCCATCACCGCCATCGGCCTCGACTACGACGGCGACGGGCGGCTGGACCTGCTGGTGGGGAGCTACTTCCAGCCGGTCGACGTCTTCCACCCGGCGACGCCGCGCTTCTTCCCCGAGAGCTTCGAGACGGCGAACAACGGCGGCGGCGTCACCCTGTGGCGCAACGAGGGGCCGGGCAAGGACCGGCAGGTCACCTTCGCCGACGTCACCGACCGCGCCGGATTGCGGCAGAGCGGCTGGACCCTCGACGTCGGCGCCGGCGACGCCGACAACGACGGCGACCTCGACCTCTACGTCGCCTGTGACTTCGGCAGCGACCGCTTCTTGGTCAACAACGGCGACGGCACCTTCAGCGACCGCACGAGGGCCGCCCTCGGCGTCGACACCAAGAAGGGGATGAACGCCGAGTGGGGCGACTTCGACGGCGACGGCTGGCTCGACCTCTACGTCACCAACATCACCGACGACTACATACGCGAGGGCAACTACCTCTGGCACAACAACGGCGTCCAGCCCGACGGCGGCGGCGTCACCTTCACCGACCTCGCCGCCGAGACCGGCACCCGCGACACCGGCTGGGGGTGGGGTGCCAGGCTCTTCGACTACGACGACGACGGCTGGCTCGACCTCTACGCGCTCAACGGCTGGGTGTCGGCGGGAGAGCAGAGCTACGTGCCCGACGTCTTCGCCATGATCCTGCGCATCACCGAACAGAAAGGCGGCGACTTCTCCGACGCCCGCGACTGGCCGCCGATGGGCGACAAGAGCCTCTCCGGCCGCCAGCACAAGAAGCTCTTCCACAACGAGGGGGGGCAGCTGTTCACCGAGCAGGCCGCGCGCCAGGGCCTCGACTCGACGCGCGACGGTCGTGGTCTCGCCGTCGCCGACTTCGACGGCGACGGCCGGCTCGACCTCTTCGTCGCCAACGCCGGGGCGGCCCCCTACCTCTACCGCAATGTCATACCGGCCGGGCCGCACTGGGTGGAGCTGGTGCTGCAGGGCACGCGCAGCAATCGCGACGCCATCGGTGCGCAGGTGCGGCTGACCGCCGGCGGGCGCACGCTGCTGCGGCAGGTCGATCCCGGCAACGGCTTCGGAGCGCAGGGGACCCGCCGCGTCCACTTCGGCCTCGGCGCCGCCGATCGCGTCGAGCGCATCGAGGTGCGCTGGCCCTCTGGGCTGCGGCAGATGCTGGGCCCGGTGGCGGTGGATCGCGTGCAGCGGCTGGTGGAGGGCAGCGCAGCGATCGAGACGCTGGGAGCGCCGCCAGGGCGATGAAGGGCTTGCCTTTCGTGCTGGCGCGGCCGCGCCGGCTGATGCCGCTGCCGTTGCTTGCTCTCGCCGTCGCCTGCGCCGCGCGGGCC
>DASYUP010000512.1:0-2279 GCA_036001185.1 Thermoanaerobaculia bacterium | reverse complement strand
ATGCGATCAGCGGCGCCAATGTCACGGCGATCCTCGAGGATGGGCAGGGCAACTTCTGGGTGGGCACCGAGACGGCGGGTGTCAACCTCATGGACCGCGCCAAGGGCACCTTCCAGCACTTCGCCAATGACCCCTTCGTGCCCTCCAGCCTGAGCCACGACTCGGTGGAGGCGATCCACCAGGACAAGAGCGGCGCCATCTGGCTGGGCACCTACAACGGGGGCGTCAGCTACTTCTACGAGCCGAAGTTCGAGCAGTTCGGTCTCGGGCCAGGGTCGGCCGGCCTCGCCAACAGCGTGGTGACCTCGCTTATCGAAGACCGCCACGGCGAGATCTGGATCGGCACCGACGGCGGTGGCCTCGCCCGCCTCGACCGCGACCACGGGACCTTCCGCCACTACCGGCACGCCGACGACGACCCCGGCAGCCTCAGCAACGACGCGGTGATGGGCCTGCTGGAGGATCGGCAGGGCAACATCTGGATCGGCACCTACGCCGGCGGCATCAACCTCTTCGATCGCGGCAGCGAATCGTTCCGCCACTTCCGCCACGACGAGCGGGACCCCGCGAGCCTCATCCGCGATGACGTGCGCTCGTTCTACGAGGACGCCGCCGGCAACTTATGGGTGGGGACGGGCCTCGCCGGCGTCGACCTGATGGACCGCAGGACCGGCACCTTCAGCCACCACCAGCACGACCCCGCCGACCCCAACAGCATCAGCGGCGACTATGCCCAGGCCGTCTTCGCCGACCATGAGGGGATCCTCTGGTTCGGCACCACCCTCGCCGGCCTCGACCGCTTCGATCCCCACAGCGGCCGGATGACGCACTTCCGGCACCGCGCGGCAGATCCGACGTCGCTCGGCGGCGACCACGTCGTCACCATCTTCGAGGACGCGCGCCGCCGCCTCTGGGTGGGCACCACCGAGGGCCTCGACCTCGCCGATCGCCAGCCCGGCACGTTCCGCCACTACCGGGTGAAGGACGGCCTGCCCAACGACGTCGTCAATGCCATCCTCGAGGACGGCGGCGTGCTCT
Source organism: Thermoanaerobaculia bacterium (assembly GCA_036001185.1). Lineage (GTDB taxonomy): Bacteria > Acidobacteriota > Thermoanaerobaculia > Multivoradales > JAIOJS01 > DASYQD01. The sequence continues at coordinate 1,241 of DASYUP010000512.1, read as the reverse complement.
GGCTGAGCACCGACCACGGCCTGTCGCGCTTCGATCCCGAGGCCGGCACGTTTCGCAACTACGACGCGCTCGACGGCCTGCAGGGCAACCAGTTCAGCCCCCAGGCGGCCCTGCGCAGCCGCCGCGGCGAGCTCTACTTCGGCGGCGTCAACGGCTTCAACGTCTTCGACCCCAAGGCGTTGCATGACAATGCCTTCGTCCCGCCGGTGGTGTTGACCGAGCTGACGCTGAACAACCAGCCGGTGCCGATCCGTTCCCAGGGCCCGCTGCGCGAGGCGATCAGCGAGACCCGCTCGTTGGTGCTGTCGCATCGCGACTCGGTCATCGGCTTCGCCTTCGCGGCGCTTAGCTACGTCGGCGCGCGCAAGAACCGCTACGCCTACCGCCTCGAGGGCTTCGACGACGAGTGGCAGCAGGTTGGCACGCGCCGGACGGCCACCTACACCAACCTCGATCCCGGCCGCTACGTCTTCCGTGTCAAGGCGGCGAACAACGACGGCCTGTGGAACGAGCTGGGCACCGCCGTGCGGCTCGTCGTCACGCCGCCGTGGTGGCAGACCTGGTGGTTCCGCGGTGGCACCGGTCTGCTGCTGGTGCTCCTCGCCGGCCTCGCCTTCCAGCTCCGCGTGCACACCATGCAGCGGCGCAACGCCGAGCTGCGCAACCACAACCTCGAGCTCAACGAGAAGATCGAGGACCGCGTGCGCGCCGAGGAGGCGCTGCGCTGGAGCGAGCAGCAGGTGCGGCGGCTCAACGAGGAGCTCGAGGCGAGGGTGAGGAGCCGCACCGTCCAGCTCGAGGCGGCGAACGAGGAGCTCGAGGCCTTCGCCTACTCGGTCTCCCACGATCTGCGGGCGCCGCTGCGCCACATCGCCGGCTTCAGCGAGATGCTGGTCGACGACTATGGCGCGGCGATCGGCGAGGTCGGGCGGGACTTCGTCGACCGTATCCTCGCCTCGGCGCGCCACATGAGCACCCTCATCGACGGCCTGCTGCTGCTGTCGCGGGTGACGCGCGGCGACATGCAGACGGCGCGCGTCGACCTCAGCGCCGTGGCCCACCGGGTGGCGGAGACCTGCCGCCAGAGCTATCCCGCCACCGCGGTGGCGATCGCCCCCGGCCTGGTGACGCGCGGCGACGGGCGGCTGCTCGAGGTGGCGCTCGAGAACCTGCTGGGCAACGCCTTCAAGTTCTCGGCCCGCGTGGCGGCGCCACGGGTCGAGCTGGGGGAGGCCGGGCCC
>DASYUP010000511.1:0-4676 GCA_036001185.1 Thermoanaerobaculia bacterium | reverse complement strand
GCCCCTGGAGGGGCAGGGGGACGGGGGGATAGGGGTGGGACCAAACCCAGGGGAGGGGGTCGGGTGGGGGGCGGCAGCGCGCGCAGCGCGCGGGGGAGGGCCTGGAGATGGCCTGTCGCGGAACGCATCCGCCCGACGCGGGTGGGCCTCAGCTACATCGTCGGCTGCCTGCTGGTAGGGGTGGCGGCGACCAACACCGGCAACAACGCCCTCTACATCGTCATGGCGGTGATGCTGGGGCTGATGGTGGTCTCCGGGCTCAGCTCGCGGGTCAACCTGCGGGGGCTCGACTTCGACCTCGAGCCGCCCGGCGAGGTGTTCGCCAACCGGCCGTTCCACATGCGGTTGTTCGTGCGCCACGCCGGCCGCGTGCTGCCGCGCTGGCTGCTGGTCTTCTCGCTCGGCGAGCCCGGGCAGCCGCTGCTCGTGCCGTATCTGCCTCGGCGTGGCAGCAGCCGCGGCTTCCTCGAGCTGCTCGTCCCCCGGCGCGGCCGCCACCGCTTCTCCTGGGTGCACGTCGGCACCATCTTCCCGCTCGGCTTCTTCCACAAGGGGCTGCGCTATCCGGTCGCTGCCGAGGTGCTGGTCTACCCGGAGCTGTTCGCCGCCGCCACCGTGGCGCCCGAGCGCGCCACCGCGCGCGGCGACGGCTTTGCCCAGCGCGTCGGGTGGGGGCACGACCTGCACTCGCTGCGTGCCTTCCGCCACGGCGACGACCCGCGGCGCATCCACTGGAAGCAGACCGCCCGCACCGGCTCGATGATCTATACCGAGCGCGAGGCGGAGGAGGGGCGGCGGCTGTCGATCGTCTTCGACAACGCGGTGGGTGCGCTGCCCACCCCCGAGGCGGCGGCGCGCTTCGAGCGCCTGGTGAGCGAGGCAGCCACTGCCGCCGTCGACTACCTTTCGCGTGGCTACGAGGTGGAGCTCGTTACCCGCGACGAACGGATCGGCTTCGCCGGCGGGCCGCTGCAGCGCCGTGCCGTGCTCGGCGCGCTGGCGCTGGTCGAGGCGCGGCCCTCGGCCGAGAAGCCCTTGCACGCCTCGACGCCGACCGTGCCCCAGCTGCGCCTGGCGATGGAGGCTCCGGCAGCATGAGTTTTGGCAGAGAGAAGCGCTTGCTGCTCGGGCTGCTGGCATTGCTGGCCCCGCTGCCGCTGCCCTTCAACGACGTGCTCGGCTGGCCGGTGCTGCTGCTCTTCTGGGCGCTGGTGGCCGTCTTCCTGCGTCGTGCCTGGCGGGACGCTGGCAGCTGGCTGCCGGGCTGGGCGATGAACCTGCTCGGCCTCGCCTACCTGCCGGTGCTCTACGTCGACATGGTGGTGTTCTGGAGCGGCCAGCTGGTGCGTCCCGTCATCCACCTCGCGCTCTTCGCCGTCGGCGTCAAGCTGTTCGCGTTGCGCCACGAGCGCGACAAGTGGCACGTGCTCATCGGCTGCTTCTTCCTCTTCCTGGCGGCGATGGGCACCAGCGTGCACCCCGGAGTGATGCTTTACCTGGTCGCCTTCCTCGCCCTCGCCATCGGCCTGCTCGCGCGCTTCGCTTACTTCGCGGTGCTGGCGCGCTTCGGCTACAAGCGCGAGGAGCCGGTGCGGGCGCCCCTGCGCGGCTTCGTCGTCGGCGCCACCGTGGCGGCGTTGCTGCTGGCGGCACCGCTGTTCGCCCTGCTGCCCCGCATCCGAGCCCCCTATCTACTGGTGCGCGGCGCCGGTACCGGCACGGTGATCAAGGCGGCGGGCTTCTCGGACCTCATCACCCTCGACAGCATCGGCAGCGCCCGCGCCGGCCGCGAGGTGCTGCTGCGGTTGCGCTTCTCGCCGCAGACCAGGCCGCGCCGCGAGATCCGCCTCAAGGCCCAGACCTACGACCGCTACGACGGGCGCACCTGGCGCGCCAACCCGCCCGGCGCGCCGATCGCTCCCGAGCGCGGCGGCACCTTCCGCCTCGGTCCCGGGGCGCCGCGGCAGCAGGCAGAGATCTGGCTGCTGCCCTGGAACAGCCCCTCGCTGCCGTTGCCGGTGCAGACCCTGGGCGTCAATCTACGCACGCCGTCGCTGGCGCGCGACCTGGGCGGCGCGGTGGCGCTCTACTACGCGCCGGCGACGACGCTGCGCTACGACGTCGACCTCGCCGATCACCCGGTGCTCGACGACGTGCCGGCGCCGCCGCCGGTGAACGCCGGCGCGGCGAGCCTGGGCAGGGCCGGGGTGACGCCGCGCATCGCCGCCCTCGCCGCCCAGCTCATGGGGCAGGGTGATCCACAGCAGCGCGCCGAGCGGCTCGAGCAGCGCCTTGCCAACGAATACGAATACACGACGGAGTTCGTCGGCCGCTCCGGCCAGCTGGCGCTCGAGGACTTCCTCTTTCGCACCCGCCGCGGGCACTGCGAGTTCTTCGCTACCGCCATGGTGGTGATGCTGCGCAGCCAGGGGATTCCGGCCCGCTTCGTCACCGGCTTCCTCGGCGGCGACGAGAACGCCTTCGAGGGCTACTTCATCGTGCGGCAGAGCAACGCTCACGCCTGGGTGGAGGCGTGGATTCCCGGCGTCGGCTGGGAGCTTTTCGATCCCACGCCGGCCGCCGGCCGGCCGGGCGCCGTCGAGCGCGACCTGCCGCTGCTGATGAGCGAGGTCTGGGACTACGTCAAGTTCCGCTGGGACCGCTACGTGCTCACCTTCGGCGTCTACGACCAGCTGTCGCTGATGATGCAGGTGCGCTCGGCCTGGCTGTCGTTCTGGCGGGCCTTCCAGCACAACCCGGTGGCGCCGGAGACGGCGACGACGCCGACCCAGACGCTGCCGAGCGGCGCGGCGCCCGGCAACGAGGGGTGGAGCTGGGAGCGCTGGCGGCTGCCCCTGGCCCTCGCCTTCCTCGCCGTGGCGCTCACGGTGGTGGCGTTGATGCTCTGGCAGCGCCGCATCCGCCGGCGCAGCGCCACCGACATCTACCGCCGGCTGCGCGAACGGTTGGAGAGGGGTGGCCTGCCGGTGCCGGCGTCACTGGCGCCGCTCGGGCTGGCACGCAACGCAGGCGCACGCTTTCCGGCGGCCGCGGCGGCCACCGGCAAGCTGGTCGGCCTCTACCTGCGCGAGAGCTTCGCCAACGAGAGGTTGGCGGAGCGAGAGCTGGAGACGGCGGCGCTGGCTCTACGGTCGGTGGAGCAGGTTCTGCGCAAGGCAGGATAGGCCCGGCAAGCCGACCGCCTGGCGCGCGCCGCTGCCGCGCTCAGACGTTGACGATGAGGGGCGCGCGCAGCGGTGCCGGAGCACCGGTGAAGCGCAGCTCCACCTCGAAGCGGAAGAACTGCGTGCCGACGTTGGGCAGCAGGTTGGCGCGCGACAGCGCGAGCTCGGCCCGCACGGCGCCGCCGAGCACCAGTGGTGGGATGGCCGGGAGCTGCGGGATGCGCAGGGTCGCCCCGGGCAGCGACCGCCCGTCGGCACCCGCGGCCGCGGCACGCAGCAGGATGGGCGCCGCCGGATCGACCGCGGCGTCGCTGTCGACCGCGGCGGCGAACCAGACGGCCGGCGGCTCGCCGGTGAGCCGCGCCGCCAGCAGCCGCTTGACCGGCGGCGTGTTCCACAGCTGGCTGTGCTTCTGGGTGATGAGCTGGTCGGCATAGACACCGGCCGGAAGCGGCAGCGTCTGCACCTGAGGGCCGCCGAGCCAGGTGGCGGACGCAAAGGGCACCGTGCCGTCGCCGAGGTCGCTCTCCTCGGCGTCGTCGGTGGCTAGCTCGTAGCGCGTCACCATGCGCACCCCCCAGCCGGCGACGTTGCAGATCGGCAGGTCGGCGGGGAAGCGGTTGCCGCGCTGACCCAAGCGGTCGAGGGCGCCGTCCAGCCGCGGCAGGTAGAGCGCCTGATCGGCGGCCGGCACCCAGCCGCGGTGGGTGAGCGGCGAGACCGGCAGGCCGCTGTCGGTGAACAGCGGGTGGCCCGGCAGCGGCGTCGCGGGGTCGGCGGGTTGCGGCGGCAGCAGGTCATAGGCCGCGTGGGCAGTCGACATCAGCCGTCGCGACTGGTCGGCGGTGAGCAGGGTCAGCGGCCCGATGCCGAAGCGGATGCCCGAGCTCAGGTAGAGGAACGACACCACCACGCCGTGCCAGGGAACGCCGAGGGCGATCACCTGCTCGACCAGCGGCGCCAGCGCCGGCCGCTCGGCGAGCAGCGCCCAGGCGACCAGCCCACCCGTCGAGTGGCAGAGCAGCGTCACCGGCGCCGGCAGGCGACGGATCGCCGCCTCGACGGCGTCGAGCGTGCGGACCGCGTCCACCGAGCGGCGCCAGTCCCAGCCCACCGGCGCGAAGTCGGTGCTCGCCTCGGTGGTGTCGTAGCCCACGCCCTCGAGCAGGTCGTAGAGGGACTGCGCCTCCTTGCCGCCGTCGACCAGCGGGATGCGAAAGGCGAAGCGGATGGGCGAGCGGGCGTTGATGCCGTCGTCGGCGTTCGGGTCGTCGGGGCCGCGCAGGCGGGCGACCATGGCTTCCCCTTGCCCGACGTCAGCGAGGCTGGGCGGGAAGACCTTCTCACCGGCGTCGGTCTCCAGTGAGGAAGCGGGGAAGCCGGGGATGAAGACGACGGGCTTGCGGGCCATGGTGGAGGGGCGCGGTTGCCGACGCTACAGGAGGTTAGACGGCCGCCGCCGCGGCTTTTCCCCGCCTTTCAGGGGTGACA
>DASYUP010000510.1:0-9379 GCA_036001185.1 Thermoanaerobaculia bacterium | reverse complement strand
CAGGCGCTGTCGTACCTGGTCAAGCAGCTGCGCATCGAGGAGTAGCGCGGGGCGAGCGCATCCCTAATGGCCCTCGAGCGTGCGCTTCATTGCCCCCGCGCCCTGCTCCATGAGCGCCGCGACGTCGCCGGCCATCGCGTCGGGCAGGAGGTCGGCGATCCACACCACCCGCGTCCGCCCGGCGCCCTCGGCGAAGGCCTGCAACGAGGCGTTGTGATGGGTGAGGCGCCCGCCGGTGGCGGCCCAGGCGAAGCGACGGGTGTCGTCGTCGAGGTCGACGATCAGCTCGCGCACCACCATGCCGTTGCCGAAGGTGATGACACGGGCCCCTTCCTCCAGTCGTGTGTCGGCGACCACGCCGGGGAAGACGCGGTGGGCGCCGCCGACGTCGCGCAGCGCCGTCCAGACGCGGTCGGCCGGGGCGTCGATGAGGATCTCTTTGCGGATGGAAGCCATCGGGTCGTCTCCTCTCGGTTGACTGCCGGATCGGTGTCGGCTGCCGGCGTGGTGGCAGCGCATGCCGGCGGGCCAGGAGCGGCCCGGCCAGCATGGAATCTGGCAAGACTCGCGCCGGCCGCGAGCGCGCTGGGCTGATGCTGGGCTATCTCGCCCGCCGGCTGGTCCAAATGGTGCCGACGGCGCTGCTCGCCGCCACCCTCGTCTTCTCACTCATCCACCTCATCCCCGGCGACCCGGTGGAGATGATGCTCGGCGAGGGGGCGCGGCGCACCGACGTCGAGGCCCTGCGCCACGACCTCGGTCTCGACCGGCCGCTGCTGCTGCAGTATGGGTCGTTCCTCGGCGGCCTCTTGCGCGGCGACCTCGGCCACTCGTTGCAGTCCGGCGAGCCGGTGCTGGCGTTGATCGCCGGGCGCTTTCCGGCCACTGCCGAGCTCGCCGTCGCCAGTCTGCTGATCGCCCTCTTGGTGGCGCTGCCGCTGGGCGTGCTCGCCGCCCTTCATCGCGACGGCATCGTCGACCACGCGGCGCGCCTGCTCTCGCTGCTCGGCGTGTCGGTGCCGTCGATCTGGCTGGGGCCGATGCTCATCCTGCTCTTCGCCATCACCTGGGACCTGCTGCCGGTCTCCGGCCGCGGCGGGCTCGCCAGCGTGTTGCTGCCGGCGGTGACGCTGGGCGCCGGCCTCGCCGGCCTGCTCACCCGCATGGTGCGCGCCGCGCTCGCCGACGAGCTGGTGCGCCCGTACCTGCTGGCGGCGCGGGCGCGCGGGCTCGGCGGCGTCGCGGTGGTGGCGCGCCACGCGCTCAAGAACGCGCTGGTCCCGGTGGTGACGGTGCTGGGGCTGCAGTTCGGGGCGCTGCTTACCGGCGCCATCCTCACCGAGACCATCTTCGCCTGGCCAGGTGTGGGCCGTTTGCTGGTGGAGTCGATCCGCCTGCGCGACTATCCGCTGCTCCAGGGCGCCGTGCTGCTCATCGCCTTCACCTACCTGCTGGTCAACCTCGCCACCGACCTCGTCTACGCGCTGCTCGATCCGCGCATCCGCTACGGGAGGGCTTCCTGATGGAGCAGGACAAGGAGACTGTCTACCGCGACCTGCTGCAGCAGCTCGGCGGCGTGCTGCCGGGCTGCCACGGCGACCCGGTGGCAATCATGGCGAGCACCGCTTGCCTGCTGCACGCGGCGCTGCCCTACGCCAGCTGGGCCGGCTTCTACCGCGTGGTGGCGCCGCGGCTGCTGCGCGTCGGCCCCTACCAGGGGCCGCTCGGCTGCCTGGAGATCGCCTTCGAGCGCGGTGTCTGCGGCGCGGCGGCGCGGCAGCGAGCGACGCAGCTGGTACCTGACGTCGACACCTTCCCCGGCCACATCGCCTGCGACGAGCAGGCGCGCGCCGAGCTGGTGGTGCCGGTCGTCGACCGGCACGGCGAGCTGGTGGCGGTGCTCGACCTCGATTCGCGGCAGCCGGCGGCCTTTGACGAGGCCGACCGCGCCGGGCTGGAAGCGGTGGCGCGGCTGCTGGCGGAGCACCTGTGACCCGCCGCGGCCATCGCACCGGGCTCCTCGGCGGCGCGTTGATGGTGGGAGTGGTGCTGCTCACCGCTCTCGCCGGGCCCCTCGTCGCGCCGTACCCGCCGGCGGCGCAGCTGCTCGAGCTGCGCCTCGCGCCCCCGTCGGCGGCGCATCCGCTGGGGCTCGACGAGCTCGGCCGTGACGTGCTGTCGCGGCTGCTCTTCGGCGCCCGCGTGTCGGTGGCGGTGGGCTTCGCGGTGGTGATCCTCGCCGGCAGCCTGGGCACGTTGGTGGGCGCGCTGGCCGGCTACGTCGGCGGTGCCGTCGACGCGCTGCTCATGCGGGCGACCGACGTCGTGCTCGCCTTTCCCGGCATCCTGCTCGCCATCGCCCTGGTCGCCATGTTGGGGCCCGCCCTGGCGCACGTCGTCATCGCCCTCGCCGCCATCGGCTGGGTGGGGTACGCGCGGCTGGTGCGCGGGCAGGTGCTGAAGATTCGCGAAGAGGAGTTCGTGCTGGCGGCGCGCGCCGCCGGCGTTCCCGGCAGCAGAGTGCTGCTGCGTCACGTGCTCCCCAACGTGCTACCGCTGCTACTGGTGCAGGCGACCCTCGGCATGGCCGGCGCCGTGCTCGCCGAGGCGGGCCTCTCGTTCCTCGGGCTCGGCCAGCCGCCGCCCGGCGCCTCCTGGGGGGCGATGATCAACACCGGCCGCGCCCACCTGCTCGACGCTCCGCACGTGGCGCTCTTTCCCGGCCTCGCCATCGTCTGGACGGTGCTCGGTCTCAACTTCCTGGGCGACGGCCTGATCGCCGCGCTCGATCCGCGCCGGCGCGTCTCACCCGTCGTTTGAGATTGGTATTTTGCCGGCAAGCCGCTGCCGGCGCGGAGCTTCTGGCGGGAGAGAAACATAAAGCGGCGGGCAGCGCCGGATTGACAAAGTTTCCGCTTGCTGCCGATAATGACGCCGCGTCGGTCTGGTAGAAGCCTTTTCATTCCGAACCGTGGAGGCCGCTCATGGCCAAGGAAGACAAGGAGAACGCCGGTCAGCGACTGCTGACGCTGACCGCGGTCTCCAAGCGCACCGGCATCTCGATGCCGACGCTGCAGAAGTACAAGAAACGTTACGCTGCGCGTATCCCCTCGCAGGGCAAGGGGCGCACCCAGCGCTATCCCGAGAGCTCGCTGCCGGTCTTCTCGCAGCTGCGCGACGAAAACATGGCCCGCCGCGGCCGGCCGCGCAAGAACGCCGCGGCGCCGGTGCGGCGCCGGGGCCGCGCCGCCCGCAAGGGCCGCGCGGTGCGCAAGGGGAGCGGGCAGGGGGAGGGGCTGCTGACGCTGACCCAGGTGGCGCAGCGCACCAAGATCTCCTATCCGACCCTGCTGCGCTACGTGAAGACTTCTCTCGACCGCATCCCGCACGTCGGCAGCGGCCGCCGTCGCCGTTTCAAGAGCGATGCGGTGGGGGTCTTCCAGCAGCTGCGGGCGAGCAGCCGCCCCGGCCGCCCTCGCGGCAGCGGCAAGGCGGCGAGCCGTCGCGGCGCCGGCGGCGCGCGTCACGGTCGCCCGCCGGGCAGCGGCCGGGCGGCGGCAGCCGGCGCGATGGCGGGCCTGGGCGCCATCCTCAAGCGTCTCGAGCAGCGGTTGGCGCGGGTGGAAGAGCAGCTGAAGAAGCCCCTGCGCGTCGAAGTCCGGCGCTAGGCGAAGTCAGGTCCACGAAACAGCCCCGCCCGGTTGGCTGACCGCCGGGCGGGGCTTTCTTTCGTTTGTCCGCTGGGGTGTGGGAGTGCTCGGTGGTCGCTCGCCGGCCAGGTGGTCCCAGCCGCGCGGCGGTAGTGACGCGACGCCCTCCGCGGTGCGTAGCCGCATCCCGCCCCGCGCCTCCAGCATGCCGATGCGCGTGCACCCCGCCGGCGCCGCCTCGCGTGGTGGCAGCGCGAAGAGCAGCACGTAGTCCTCGCCGCCGCCGAGGGCCAGGGCGAGGGAGTCGGCGCCCAGCGCGGCGGCGAGCGCCACGGCGCCGCGTGGCAGCGGCAGGGCGGCCGCCTCGATCGTCGCCCCGACGCCGCTCGCCGCGCACAGCCGCGACAGGTCGCGGGCGAGGCCGTCGGAGACGTCGAGGCAGGCGCAGCGTCGTCGCCGCGCCAGCGCCGCCGAGAGCGCGAGCTGCGGCGACGGCTGCAGGTGGCGCTTCACCGCCCGGCGCGCCGCCACCGCGCTCGTGCCGCCGAGCGCCAGCCCCGCAGGCAGCGCTACGTGCCGCCCTTGCAGCGCTGCCCCGCGGGCCAGCAGCAGGCGGCCGAGGGCGGACTCGCCCAGCGTGCCGCCCACCCAGAGGGCGTCGCCCGCGCGCCCGGCGTCGCGGCGCAGCCAGCGCCCCCCGGGCCGGCGCCGGCCCAGCAGCGTCATCGTCGCCACCACCTGCGGCGCCCGCGCCAGGTCGCCACCGGCGAGGGTGACGCCGGCACGCCGGCAGCCCTCGCCCAGGGCGCGGAAGAAGCGCCGGTGATCGAACCCCGCGGGTGCGGCGAGGGCGAGCAGCGCGAGCGACGGCGCCGCGCCGACGGCGGCGAGGTCGGAGAAGTTGACCGCCAGCAGCCGCGCCGCCACCAGCGCCGGGTCGAGGCCGGGGAGGAAGTGGGTGCCCTCGATCTGGCTGTCGACGGTGAGCGCCCACTCTTCGCCGCGGCTACCGCGGGCGGCGAGGCGCACCATCGCCGCGTCGTCGCCCAGCAGCCCGCTCGCCGGCGGGCCGAGCCGGGCGCGCAGCCAGGCGAGCAGGGCGTCTTCGCCGCCAGCAACGGCCACTGCGCGCCGTGCCGCCTTCGCCGCCGGGGCCCGGCGCCGCCGCAAGCCGCCCCGCGGCGCCCGCTTCACGACGGCAGCGCGGCGCGCTCCCCGCGCGACACCGCCACCACGTTGCCGACCACCGGGGTGGGCAGCAGCGCCCAGTGCAGCACCTCCTCCATGTGCTCGGCGAAGTGGAAGGTGAGCCCCTTGCGGATCACCGCCGGCACCTCGGCGAGGTCGCGCTCGTTGAGCTTGGGCAGCACCACCTGATCGATGCCGGCGAGCTTGGCGGCGAGCACCTTCTCCTTGAGGCCGCCGATGGGCAGTACCGTGCCGCGCAGGGTGATCTCGCCGGTGAGCGCCAGGCGCCGGTTGATCGGCCGGTGGGTGAGCGCCGAGACGATCGCCGCCGCGATGGTGATGCCGGCCGAGGGGCCGTCCTTGGGGATCGAGCCCGCCGGCACGTGGACGTGGAGGTCGTTGTCGGCGAAGAAGCGAGTCTCGAGCCCCTGCTGGGCGGCGTGGGCGCGGGCGAAGGAGAGGGCCGCCTGCGCCGACTCCTTCATCACCTCGCCGAGCTGGCCGGTGAGCAGCAGCTTGCCCTTGCCCGGCACCGCCACCACCTCGATGAACAGCAGGTCGCCGCCGGTCTCCGTCCAGGCGAGGCCGGTGGCGACGCCCACCCGGTCACGGTCGAGCAGCTCGTCGGAGCGGTGGCGCGGCGGGCCGAGGACGCGCTCCACCCGCCGGGCGTCGACCACCACCTTGCCGGGCTTGCCCTCCGCCACCCGCACCGCCACCTTGCGGCAGATGTTCGCCATCTCGCGCTCGAAGTTGCGCAGCCCCGCCTCGCGCGTGTAGCCGCCGACAATGCGATGCAGGCCGGAGTCGGTGAAGCCGACGTGCTCCGCGGTGATACCGTGGCGCTCGAGCAGCTTGGGGATCAGGTGGGCGCGGGCGATGTGCAGCTTTTCCTCCTCGGTGTAGCCGGAGAGGCGCACCACCTCCATGCGGTCGAGGAAGGCGGGGTGGACGGGCTCGAGCAGGTTGGCGGTGGCGATGAACATCACCCGCGAGAGGTCGTATTCGAGCCCCAGGTAGTGGTCGCGGAAGCTGTCGTTCTGTTCCGGGTCGAGCACCTCGAGCAGCGCCGCCGAAGGGTCGCCGCGGTAGTCGGCGCCCAGCTTGTCGATCTCGTCGAGCATGAACACCGGGTTGCTGGTCTCCGCCTGGTTCAGCCCCTGGAGGACGCGGCCGGGCAGCGCGCCGACGTAGGTGCGGCGGTGGCCGCGGATCTCCGCCTCGTCGCGCACGCCGCCCAGCGAGATGCGCACAAACTGGCGGCCGAGGGCGCGGGCGATGGAACGCCCGAGCGAGGTCTTACCCACCCCCGGCGGGCCGACGAAGCAGAGGATGGGGCCTTTGGCGTCAGCCTTGAGCTTGCGCACCGCCAGGTACTCGACGATGCGCTCCTTGATCTTTTCCAGGTCGTAGTGGTCCTCGTCGAGCACCTGGCGGGCGTGAGCGAGGTCGATGCGGTCCTCGCTCACCACCCCCCAGGGCATGCCGATCAGCCACTCCAGATAGGTGCGCGTAATGGCCGCCTCGGCGGAGTCGGGGTGGCTGCGCTCGAGCCGCTTGATCTGCCGCTCGAGCTCCTCCTTGGCGGCCTCCGGCAGCAGCTTCTGCTCCGCCTTCTCGCGCCAGCTGACGATCTCCTCGGCGAGGTCGTCGCCCTCGCCGAGCTCCTGCTGGATGGCCTTGAGCTGCTGGCGCAGGAAGTACTCACGCTGCGTCTTGTCCATCTCGTCGCGCGCGTGGCTGGCGATCTCCTGCTGCATGGCGAGCAGCTGCATCTCGCGGCCCAGCACCTCGGCCACCTTGCGCAGCCGCGCCACCGGGTCGAGCTCCTCGAGCACGGCCTGGGCGTCGGCGAGCTTGAGCTCGAGGTTGCTCGCCACCAGGTCGGCGAGACGGCCGGGGTCGTCGAGGTTGGCGACGATCACCATCACCTCGGGCGAGATGCTCTTGCCCAGCTGCACCGCCTTCTCCAGCTCCTGCCGCACACTGCGCACCAACGCCTCGGCCTCGAGGGCGTCGTGCGACCCTGGCCGGTCGGCGAGCTGCTCGATCTTCGCCTGCAGGAAGGGCTCGGTCTGCGACAGGTGGACGACGCGCGCCCGCACTACCCCCTGCACCAGGATGCGGATGCGCCCGTCGGGCAGCTTGAGCATGCGCGTGATGCTGGCGGCGGTGCCGACGTCGAAGAGGTCGCTGGCCTGCGGGTCCTCGGTGGCGGGGTCCTTCTGCGCCACCAGCATGAGCATGCGGTTCTCCGCCAGCGAGCGGTCGACCGCCGAGATGCTCTTCTCGCGCGCCACCGACAGCGGCAGGATGATGAAGGGAAAGAGCACCATGTCGCGCAGCGGCAGGACCGGCAGCAGGTCGGGCAGCGGCGGGGTTTCGTCGTGGGCGTGCTCGTCAGGGCTCATTCGGCGGTTTTCTCCTCCACCGGCTCGCTGCTCTCTTCGCTCTCCTCGATCTCCAGCTCCACCTGCCGCTTGCGGCGTTCTTCGACGCGCGGCAGCTCGACGGTGAGCAGACCGTGGGCGAGGCGGGCGCGCGCCTTGGCGAAGTTGACCGGCTCGAAGACGTCGACCTGGCGCACGAAGCTCCCCTCCTGCCGCTCGAGGCAGTGGAAGCGCACGCGGCCGGGGTTGGGGAAGTTGAGGCGGCGCCGCCCGCGGATGCGCACCGTCGTGCCCTCGATCTCCACCTTGAGGTCGGCGGGGCTGACGCCGGCGACCTCCATCTGCACCACCAGCGCATGGCCGGTGTCGATGACGTCGGTGGCCGGCAGCCAGCCGCTGCGGGTGGCGGTCTCGGTGGCCGCCAGCACCTCCGAGATCAGGCGGTCGAGCTCGGCGCGCAGCTGTGAGACGACCACCACCCCGGAGTAGCGGCGGCTGGGCTTGGTGGGCAAGCTACCCCTCGGGCAGGCGCGGCGACTGGATGAGGTTCTTGAGCACGTCGCGGAAGGCCTCGATGTCGTCGAAGCGGCGATAGACGGAGGCGAAGCGGACGTAGGCCACCTGGTCGAGCACCTTGAGGCGGTCCATGACGAAGGCGCCGATCTCCTGGGTGCTGATCTCGCGGTCCTCGCGCTGGTGGAGCAGCCCCTCGGTGGCGTCGACGATCTCCTCCAGCTGGCGGGTCGAGATGGGGCGCTTGCGGGCGGCGGTGACCAGCCCCTCGAGCAGCTTCTTGCGCGAGAACTCCTCGCGGCGCCCGTCATGCTTGACCACCATGTACTGCACCTGCTCGATCTGCTCGTAGGAGGTGAAGCGGCGGCTGCACTCGAGGCACTCGCGCCGGCGCCGGATGACGGCGCCGTCGCGGCTCTCACGCGAGTCGACCACGCGGTCGCGGTTGGCGTCGCAGAAGGGGCAGCGCATCGATGAGAGCGTATCGCAAGCGCCGATACGCCGGCGTCTCCGCCGCGCCGCCCCGCCGCGCTCAGCCGCCCTTCTTGGCGAGCTGCTCGACGGCGGCCAAGGTCTTCTGCACGTTCTCCGTCGGGCTGACGCCGCCGATCGTCGCCGCCACCTTGCCGTCGGAGGTGACGACGAAGGTCAGGCGCTGCGCGAAGCCGTGGCCGATCTCGACGCCTCGGCTGTCCTTGGCGCCGGGCTCCGCGGGCTCGACGTCGACGCCGTAGCTCCTGGCAATGGCACCGTCAGCATCCGAAGCGACCGGCAGCTTGCCGGCGCAGTATTTGGGGTCCGCCGAGAAGTCCTCTAGGCGGGCGATGCTGTCCAGCGAGACGCCTACCACCTTGGCGCCGGCGGCGGTGAACTTGTCGATGCTCTCGGCGAAGGCGTGGGCCTGGGCGTTGCAGCCGCCGGTGAAGGCCGAGGGGTAGAAGTAGACGACCACCGGACCCGACTTGCGGGCCTCCGCCAGCGAGAAGGTGAGCTGCTTGCCGGCGAGAGCGGCCTTCGCCGTGAAGTCGGGTGCGGTGGCGCCCTGCTCCAGCGCCGCGCCGGCGGGCAGGGCGAGCGCGGCGAGGAGGAGAGATCCGAGGAGGTAGCGTCGCATGGGGAATCTCCTGCGAGCTGCGCCGCGGCGGGAGCGCCGCGGCGGGGCGGCCATGATCTCACGGTGGCTGCGGCCCGCCGTCGCTGCTCGTCGCACCGACGACTGAGCGATGGCCGCGGCCGCAGCGCAAGTAATCGAGCGACAACCGACCCGGTCATTGCGAGGAGCGTAGCGACGAAGCAATCTCGACGCCGCAACGTCGAGATCGCTTCGCTTCGCTCGCGATGACGATGGCGAGCGCTTCTTCCGGGCCGAGTAGCCCTAGAGCCGGATCTTCACCGCCAGCTCATCGGCACCGCGCCGCACCCGCAGGAAGGCGTAGTCGCCCCGGTCCTTGGCGCGCAGGATGCTCCGCGTGGTCGCCGGGCTGGGGCCAAAGACGGTGTCCAGGCGCACGATGACGTCCTGCGGCTCGAGCCCGGCGCGGTCGGCGGGGGAGCCCGGAGTGACCGCGACGATGCGCGTGCCGTCGGCCGCCGGGGCGAGCGCCAGACCGAGGAGGTCGTCCCAGCCGGGCGCCGGCG
>DASYUP010000509.1:0-10156 GCA_036001185.1 Thermoanaerobaculia bacterium | reverse complement strand
AGCACCAGTTCTCGGGCGGTCAGTTGGGCGCCAACTTCTACGGCGATGCGCCCTTCACCGGCAAGCCGTTCACGACGCCCAACGAGGCCTATTTCGAGCACGTGGACGACGTGGTCGCCGCCGCCGCGCAGCGCCACGTGTTACTGCTGCTCGACGCGCTCTACCTCGGCTTCGGCTGCGGCAACGAGGGCTGGTGCGCCGAGGTGAAGGACGCGTCGCTGGCGGACCTGCACGCATGGGGACAGTACGTCGGCCAGCGCTACGAGGGATTCGCCAACATCGTCTGGGTGGTCGGCGGCGATACGGACCCCGGCCCGGTTGCGGCCAAGGTGCGCGAGTTCGTGGCCGGCCTACGGGAGCGCGACACGCGTCACCTCATCACCGCCCACAACCAACCCGAGTCCTTCGCGGTCACCCCGTGGCCGAGCGAGGCATGGCTCGGCGTCAACAACATCTACTCCTACAGCCTGAACCTCTACCAGAACGGCAAGACCGCCTATGACCGCACGCCGGCGATGCCGTTTTTCCTCATCGAGTCGAAGTACGAAGGAGAGTCGGGCGCCTCCCCGCAGCGGCTGCGCGCCGAGGCGTACTACCCGGTGTTGTCCGGTGGCATGGGAGCCATGTTCGGCGATTGCCCGATCTGGCCCTTCAGCTCGCCGACCGCTGCCGGATTCTGCACCCTGGTCGATTGGAAGACGGCGCTCGGCCGGCCCGGCTCGCTGGCGATGCAAAACGTGCAGCGGCTGTTCACCTCCCGCGCCTGGCAGTTGCTGGTGCCGGATTGGGATCACACCGTGATGACGGCAGGGTTCGGAAGCTGGGGCTCCTCGGACTACGCGATGACCGCGCGCACCGCCGGCGGGGCGACCGTCATCGCCTACCTGCCGAGCAAACGGACCGTGACGATCGACCTCTCGACGTCGAGTGGCGCGCAAGCGAAAGCCTGGTGGTACGAGCCCGCCGGCGGGATCGCCACGGCAATCGGTACCTTCGCCACGTCGGGACCCCATGACTTCACGCCTCCCGTGGCGGGCGACTGGGTGCTGGTCGTGGACGATGCCGCCCTCGGTCTGCCGCCGCCCGGGTTTCTTTTCCGCGACGGCTTCGAGAGCGGCGACCTCAGCGCCTGGTCAGGGGTGGCCCCGTGAGAGACGCCTGATCGCGGGCGGTCCAGACTTGACGCGGAACCCGGCGACCGCGGCTTGCACCCACCCCTCCCTTAGCGCGGCGGCAGCCAGCAGGTGACCGTCGTCCCCTCGCCCAGCCGTGACTGCAGGGCGATCTTGCCGCCGTGGGCCTCGACGATCTCGCGGCAGAGGGCGAGGCCGAGGCCGCTGCCGCCGACCTTGGTCGAGTAGAACGGCAGCAGGGCCTGGTGTATGGTTTCCTCGTCCATGCCGCGGCCGTGGTCGGTGACCTGGATCCAGGTGCCTCCCTCGGGCGCCGACTCGACGCGCAGGCCGACCTCGGTGGCGGCTCCCGGCGCGCCGTCGCTCGCCTCGACGGCGTTCTTGAACAGGTTGACGAGCACCTGCCGGAGCTGCGCCGGATCGAACCATCCGGGCGCCGAGGGCGGCGGCGCCTGCAACCGCACTTGCGAGAAGTCCTGCACCGTCTCCAGGAAGCGCCCCCAGTCGACCGCCTCGGGCCGCGGCCGCGGCAGGCGGGCGAAGCGGGCGTAGCCCTCGAGGAAGCGCTGCAGGTGATCGATGCGCTCGCGCAGGGTGGCGAAGACCTCGTCGGCGCGGTGGGCGTGGCGGGGGTCGGAGGCGATGATGCGCGCCGAGTGCACCAGCGAGGAGATAGGCGCGAGCGAGTTGTTGAGCTCGTGGGAAACGACCCGCAGCACCTTCTTCCAGATCTCCGCCTCCTGCCGTCCCAGCTCGCCCGTCAGCCGCCGGATCAGCAGCAGCTCGTGGCGCCGGTAGTTGAGACGGAATCCGCGCCGCGACAGGTGGAAGGTCTCGGTGTGATCGTCGTCGCGCACGGTGAACAGGCCGTCGCGGTCACTCGCCATCAGCTCCTGCATCGCCGGCGGACAGCCGGCGCGCAGCTCGTCGTAGCCGCGTCCCTCCAGCGGCGCGCCGCCGAGCAGCAGGCGCCGCGCCTCGCGGTTGCCATAGACGATGCGGCCGGTGGGGCCGACCAGCAGGATCGCCGCCGGCGAGCGGTCGAGCGCCGTCTGCAGCAGCAGCTCGCGCTGGCGCAACAGGTGGCGCTCCTCCTGCAGCGCCCGGCCGACGTCGTTGTAGAGACGCACCAGCTCGCCCAGCTCGTCGTCGCGCGGCGAGGCGAGGCGGACGCTGAAGTCGTGATCGCGAAAGCTGCGGATGCCGTCGGCGACGCCGCTGACCACGCGATCGAGGGGGCGCAGCAGCCGGGCGATCAGCCAGGCCGCGAGCGGCAGGCCGACGGCGAGGGCGAGGAGGAAGGTGAGCTGCGGCGTCAGCTGGAAGCGCGCCGCCAGCGCGGCGGCGGCAGCCGACAGCAGCAGGGCTAGCGACACCGCCGCGGTGACGCGACCGGCGAGCGAGGTGCGGCGGCGGCGTGGCGATGCTGGCCGAGCCGGAGGGCCGTCGGCGAGGGCGAGGCCGAGATCGCTTCGCTGCGCTCGCGATGACAAGGGAACGGAGCCGCCCTCGTCATTTGCAGGGCCCGCAGGGCCCGTCTCGTCATCGCGAGGGCCCGCAGGGCCCGTGGCGATCTCGACGTCGCCGTCGACCATGCTTGCCAGCCTACCCCCGCGGCCGCCGCTCGAGCTCGATCCCCAGCCGCGCCATGCGCCGGTACAGCGCCTGGCGGCTGATGCCGAGGCCCTCCGCGACGCGGCTGACGTTGCCCTCCTCGCCGGCCAGCAGCCGCAGCAGCTCGGCGCGCTCCTCCGCCGCCATCGGCGTCAGCGGCTCGGCCGGGCCTGGCTCGCCGACGCCAAGCCCGAGGTCGGCGACGGCGAGCTCCGAGCTGGTGGCCAGCAGGCTGGCGCGGCGGATGCGGTTCTCCAGCTCGCGCACGTTGCCGGGCCAGGGATGGGCGAGCAGCGCCGCTTCCGCGGCAGCGCTCATGCGCAGCGGCTCGCCGCGCTCGGCGGCGAACGTCGTGAGGAAGTGGCGGGCGAGCGGCAGCACGTCCTCCGGCCGCTCGACGAGCGGCGGCACGCGGACCTCCACCACGTCGAGGCGGAAGTAGAGGTCCTCGCGGAAGCGCCCTTCGGCGATCAGCTTCGGCAGCGCGGCGTTGGTGGCCGACAGCACGCGCACGTCGACGCGCTGGGCGCGGCTGCTGCCCAGCCGCAGCAGCTCGCCGCCGGAGAGCACCCGCAGCAGCTTCACCTGCCCGGCGAGCGGCAGCGAGTCGATCTCGTCGAGGAAGAGAGTGCCGCCGTCGGCGGCCTCGAAGTGGCCCACCCGCCGGCCCTTGAGCCCCGTGTAGGCGCCCGCCTCGGCGCCGAACAGCTCCGCCTCCATGAGCTCGGCGGGGATGGCGCCGACGTTGACGCGCACGAAGGGGGCGCCGCGGCGCCGCGAGTTCGCCTGGATGATCTCCGCCACCCGCTCCTTGCCGGCGCCCGAGGGGCCGGTGAGCAGCACCGGCGCGTCGGAGGGGGCCACCTGCATCGCCAGCACCAGGGCGCGGTGCATCGCCGGGCTGGCGTAGACGAGGCCGCGCAGGTCGTGCTCGCGGGCGAGGGCGGCGCGGGAGTCCGCCAGCTCGCGGCGCTGCCGCTCCTCGGCCACCGCCGCCGTTCGCGAGCGTAGCAGCGCCTGCAGGGTGGCGACCAGCTTGGCGTCGTCCCACGGCTTCTGCACGTAGTCGGCGGCGCCCTCGCGCACCAGCTCGACGGCGGTCTCCAGCGACGCCCAGGCGGTGAGCAGGAAGATGGGCACCCCGGGATCCCGCTCGCGCAGGCGGCGGAAGAGCTCGACGCCGGCCCGCCCCGAGGTCTCGCTGGGGACGAAGTTCATGTCCTGGACGACGGCGCCCAGCACCTCGCGGGCAGCGATGCGCAACGCCTCGTCGGGGGCGGCGGCGACCACGTGCTCGATGTCGTGCAGGTCGAAGAGCACCGACAGCGCCCGCGCCACGGCGGGTTGGTCCTCGACGATGAGCACCCGCAGGCGGTCGGCCATCACGGCGATTCTACGGGCCCGTCGAGGCCGACCCGGCAGTGGGCGCTCGGCTCATGGACCGTCGAGCTCCGCCGGGCGCGCCGCGCCGTCGCGCAGCAGCTCGTCGGCGAGCTCGCGCAGCCGCTCGCCCAGCAGCTGCGGGCGAGCGGCGCGATGCACCTCGCCGACCCGCGCCAGCGACTCCCGATCGGCGACCAGGTAGGCCTTGCCCGCACGGGTGAACCAGAGGAACGACGACTCGTGCCTCGACTCCCGCCTCTCGGCGTCCGTTGGCCTTCCCTGAGTGTCCCTCACGCTCCTAGACCTATAGACGCACGAACCGGCGGCGGCGTTAGCATCCTGGCGCCGCGCCGCGAAATGACGTGCAGCTACCGCCCCCGGTTGAGCGGCGCATGCTGCCGCACGGCGCGAACTACCTCGGTTACGCCGCTGACGACGAAGCCGGGGTCGAACAGGTGAACGTGGTGGTCGCTGGTGGAGGCGATCTCCTGCTTGCTGTTGGTGGAAAGGCGCGCGAGGTCGGCCTGGAGGCTCGCATGGTCGGGAGGCGCGTCCCGGCGAGTCAGCACGAGGAGTGGCAGGTCGCCGAACGGGACGGCCATGGCGGCTCGCTGCTCGTGCATGGCAACCGATTCCTCCGCGAGGTAGTCGAACTCGCTCGCGCGGGCCGCGCCATAGCTCGGCTGCTGCATCGCCCAGAGGCGCACCCGTTGCAGATCTGGCGGTAGCTGCTGGTACGGCGCGTCCAGCGTTGGCGCGGGTTCGGCTGGCGCGGTCACCGCCGGCGCAGAATCCCTGGCGGGTGCCTCCAGCCGCGGCGGAGGAATGACGCGACCGCGCGACAAGCTGCGC
The DNA here is from genome assembly GCA_036001185.1 of Thermoanaerobaculia bacterium. Taxonomy (GTDB): domain Bacteria; phylum Acidobacteriota; class Thermoanaerobaculia; order Multivoradales; family JAIOJS01; genus DASYQD01. Next base: position 5,174 of record DASYUP010000509.1, on the reverse strand, counting down.
AGCAGGACCACCTTCTCGTTCAGCACGATCGGGTTGTCCTCGTGCGCCGCTTCGATCAGCACCAAGCCGCGCACGTCGGCGGGATGCTCCGTAGCATAGACGCGCGCGATGAAGCCGCCGAGCGAATGTCCCACCAACACGTAGGGCGGGGCAATGTGGGCGTTGGTCAGCAGCGCGCCGAGCTCGGCGACAATCTGCCGGACGGTGCGCGGTGTTGGGCCGGGCTCGCTCCAGGCGTACCCGGCGCGATCGTAGCTGCACACGCGCGTCACCTTCGCGAGCCCAGGCTGCACGAGACCCCAGTCGAAGGAGAAGTCGCCGGCGCCAGCCTCGAGCACGACAGTTGGGCTGCCTTGACCGGTGCAGTTCAGGTGTCGTCGGTGACCCCCCACGTCCCCCAGCACGCCCGGTGGAGGACCCGAGTGCGTTGCGTCGGTCTGGGCTGAGACCGGGTGCCGGAGGAGGGCAAAGGCCAGGATGCCGAGGAGGATCGTGCGCACTCTTTAGACCGTCCGCGTCGCTACCACCGGCGCCACTCGGGTCGCCCGCAGGGCGGGCGCCAGCGCCGCCAGCAGGCCGCTCACCCACAGCAGCAGCATGCCGCCGGCGAGCAGCGGCCAGTCGAGCTTGGGCCCTTCCGACACCTTCATCAGCGCGTAGTTGAGCGCCCAGGTGAGGCCCAGCCCGAAGGCCAGGCCGCTGCCGGTGACCAGCCAGTTCTCGAGCAGGAAGTAGCGCAGGATGTCCTGCCGCGTCGCCCCCAGCGCCCGCCGGGTGCCGATCTGCCGCCGCCGCTGCGACACCGAGAACGAGGTGAGGCCGACGATGCCAAAGGCGGTGACCAGCACCAGCAGGACCACCACCGAGCTGAGGATCTTCATCAGGCTGAGCTCTCCGCCGTAGGTCCCGCGCTTGATCTCCTCGAGCGTCTTGTGGGTGACGATGCGCCCGGAGTCGACCTTGAGCAGGGCGTCGTCGACGCCGGCGAGCACCGCTTTGCGGGCCCCCGGCTGGGTGCGCACGAGGTACTGCAGGTAGCGCTTGTCTTCCGGCTCGCCGGGCAGCAGCATGACGCGGCCTTCGACCGACTGCGACTGCGGCCAGGAGTTGTGCATCGTGGCGATGATGCCGACGATGACGTCGGTGGTCTTGTTATCGCCGTCGGTCACGCGCTTGCCGAGGGCGTTGCCGGCGGGATAGAACGCGTCGGCCAGCTTCTGCGTGACGATGGCCGGCCGGTCGTGCTCCTCGCCCTCGGCGTCGTGGTAGTCGTGGTACTCCCCGGGTTGGAAGTCACGGCCGGCGATCAGCTTGACCCCAAGCGCGGCGATCGCGCCATCGCTGACATCGAAGTAAGGGGTGCCGAGGGTGTCCCCCTTCGCCCCTTCCGCCTTGCGGCCGCTGGAGCTGCCACCGTCGGAGAGCGGGATCGCCGAGATGGCCGTGGCGGCTCGTACGCCGGGGAAGTGGCGCAGCATCTCGAGGTCCCGCGCCCGCGCCGCGTGCAGGTAGGTAGCGTCCTCGTAGGCGTGCGTGAAGGGCTCGAGCGTGACCACGACGATGTTCGGCTCGTCGATCCCCGAGGGACGAAGGACCTTGTGCCGCAGGTCGAAGGTCAGGTTGACGCAGTTGACGACGATGGCGAGAGTGAGCGCCACCTCGACGGTGATCAACCAGAAGCGAGCGCGGTTGTAGACCAGCGCGCGGAAAACGGGGCCGAGCTCCATCACAAAGCCTCCTTGATGCTTGCGCGTTCCCTACTGGGCCTTCAAGTGGGCGGCCGGCGGAATGCGGCAGATCCGCCAGGCCGGGTAGAGGCCGGCGACCAGGCCGGCGGCGAGCGCCAGCAGGATGCCGATGGCGAGCATCGGCAGCTCCGCCTGGTACAGCGGCGGCCCTTGCTCGCCGAGGCGCCGCAGGTTGTCGATGCCGCGCAGCACGATCAGCGACAGCCCGACGCCGACGATGCCGCCGAGCACGCCCACCAGCTCGCACTCGATGAGGTGCTGCAGGAAGACGTGGCGGCGGCTGGCGCCGAGAGCGCGCCGCATGCCCACCTCCGGCGAGCGAGCGAGGAACTTGCCGAGCAGGATGCCGATGAGGTTGACGGAGGAAACCACCAGGAAGAGCAGGCTGATGAGCAGCATGGTCCGCGACGAGCGGGGGACCACCTCCTTGTAACGCAGCCACTCGCGCACGTCGCGCAGCTTGTTGTTTATCGGCCGCTCGAAGCGCCCCAGCTTCTTCTGCTCGCCGGCGTAGCCGGCCAGCCAGCTGGTGTAGGCCTCCTTCTGCTTCGGCGTGTCGAGCTGCACCCAGTACTGGATCCACACCGCCTCGGAGGCAAAGAACTCGGCGTCGACGTCCCAGTTGAACGACTTCCAGTTGCTGAGGTTGCCGGTACGGGCGCGCAGCAGCCGCATCGGCTCGGTGAAGCGGAAGGGGATGTAGATCTGCTCGGCCTGCTCGAAGGCGCCGTTGTGGGGATCGTAGAACTTGGGCTTGGGGTACCAGGGGGCCAGCACGCCCGAGACGGTGAACTCGCGGTCCTCGATGCGCACCCGCCGGCCGATGCTGTTGACGCCGCCGAACAGCTTGTCGTTGGTGTCGCGGTCGAGCACCACCACCGCCTGCGGCCGCTGATCGGCCTCCTTGCCCCAGCCGCCGCCGTACTGGAATGGGGCGTCGAAGAGCGGGAAGAAGTCGCCGAAGGTGACGCGAGTGCGGGCGCGGAAGGGGCGCTCCTCGCGCTTTTCCGGAAACACCGTCAGCTCGGCCTTGTACATGGCGGTCTGCCGCGTCGGCAGCTTGCTTCCCAGCAGCGCCACCGCGTCACGGTAGGTGTTCTGGTCGGGTGGCTCCTTCGGCTGGTCGTCGTCGAAGGGCCGCTCCTTGTCCCAGCTGTCGAGCGAGACGTAGAAGAGGTGGCGGCTCTTCGCCGGGATGGGGTCTCGGCTGACGGTGTGGTACGCCGCCACGAAGGCGGTCGACACGGCGATGCCGAGGGCGATGCCGGCGACCAGCAGCGCCGACAGCACCGGCGTGCGGCGCAGGCTCTTGACGGCGATGCGCAGGTGGTAGGCCAGCATGGTCAGCCTCCGAAGGCGGGCTCGGGCGTCGGCGCGCCGGGACGGAACAGCGGCGCCGGCACCTCTGCCGCCAGGTCGAGCAGGTGGCCGTCGAGGACGTGGATCTGGCGCGGCGCGCGGGCGGCGAGCTCGGGGTCGTGGGTGACCATCACCACCGTGGTGCCGGCACCGTTGATGCGCTCGAGCAGGTCCATGATCTCGTTGGCCATTGCTGAGTCGAGGTTGCCGGTGGGCTCGTCGGCGAGCATCAGCCGCGGCCGCCCCACCAGCGCGCGGGCTACCGCCACCCGCTGCTGCTGGCCGCCGGAGAGCTGCGCCGGGTAGTGGCGCAGCCGCGCGGTGAGCCCCACCACCGCCAGCGCCTCCTCGATCAGCTCGCGCCGGTGCTTGCCGGGCAGACCGCGGTAGCGCAGCGGCACGTCGACGTTGTCGAAGACGTCGAGGTCGGGGATCAGGTTGAAGCTTTGGAAGATGAAGCCGATCTTCTCGTTGCGCAAGCGCGACATCTGGCGGTCGGAGAGCCGCGAGACGTCCTGGCCGTCGAGCCAGTAGCTGCCCTGGTCGAAGGTGTCGAGCAGGCCGGCGATGTTGAGGAAGGTGGTCTTCCCCGAGCCCGAGGGCCCCATGATGGCGACGAACTCCGCCGCCCCGATGTCGACGGTGAAGCTCGACAGCGCGTGGGTCTCCACGTGCTCGGTGCGGTAGACCTTCGAGACGTTCTTCATGCGGATCATCGGCCGCTCTGCCGGAGCTCGCTCGTGCATTACCGTGGTTCCTTTCACCGCCGCAGCAGGACCCGCTGCGCGTTCTCGAAGGGCGCCGGGTCGGAGAGGACGATCTCGTCACCCTCCCGCAGCCCCGACGTGATCTCCACCTCGCCGATGCTGACGCTGCCCACCTGGATGGGCCGCCGGACGGCCACGCCGTCCTCCACTACGTACGCCTGCCGCTCGCCGAGCGCCTCGAGGAAGGGGCCGCGCGGTACCTTGAGGACGTTGCGCCGCGTTTCCAGCACCAGACGCCCCGGCACTCGCTGGTTCTGCTTGAGGCCCGGCGGCACGCCGCCGCGGAAGGCGACGATGCCGCGCACCCGGCTCCCCTCCACCTCCGGCGAGAGCCTCGCCACCTCGCCCTGCCAGTCGCGGCCGTCGATGGCGAGCACCGCCGGAGTTCCGGGCTTGATGTCGGGGGCGTAGCTCTCCGGCACCCAGACCTCGATCCCCAGGCGCGACAGGTCGACGACGCCGACCAGCGGCTGCCCGAGGCTCACCGAGTCGCGGTCGGCGATCTCGACGCGCGACACCAGCCCCGCCACCGGCGACTTGACGGCCAGGGCCTCCACCTGGCGCTCGAGCTCGATCGCCACCAGTCGCTGGCGCTGCACCTGCGACTCGCGGTTGCGCACCTCGAAGGAGAGGGTCTCGGCGGCGAGGGCGGCGTCCTGCTTCGCCGCCTCGACGCGCATGGCCGCCACCTTCACGTCGTCTTGCGCCTTCTCGTACTCGACGGCGTTGAGCAGGCCCATCTTGCGGGTGCGCTCGGCGCGGTTCATCGCCCGCCGCGCCGTCTCGAGCTGCACCTGCAGCAGCGCCTGCTCCCCTTCGCGGCGCAGCCCCTCCTGGCGAGCCAGGATGCGCTCGCGCTCGAGGTCGGCCTGGACCGAGAGCAGCGCCGAGCGCTCCTGCTGCAGGCGGCTCTGCGCCTCGGGAGAGTCGACGCGCACCAGCACCTGGCCGCGGCCCACCACCTGGCCGGCCTGCACGACGACGGTGGCGACGCCCGCGGCCGGGCTGGTGAGGGTGGGCCGGAAGGCGGCGACGACGCTGCCCTCGACCGCCACCTCGCGCACCAGGTCGCCGCGGGTGACGCGGCCGAAGCGCAAGCTGTCGGCGTCGACCGCGCGCTCCGACGACGCCCAGCGCAGGACGCCGGGCAGCACGAGGGCGCCGGCGGCGACCAGCACCGCCCCGGCGACGGCGAGCAGCAACCACCGCTGCCGGCGGGGCGTCGCGGTGAGCGGGCGGTCCATGGTCGAAGTGTCGCGGATCAACGGGGTCTCCTGTCGCGGTCGGCTGGCCCTAGCGC
>DASYUP010000508.1:0-6273 GCA_036001185.1 Thermoanaerobaculia bacterium | reverse complement strand
CCTGCGCCGCGGGGGCAAGCAACCCCCGCTCTGACCACCGGCGCGTAGCGGCCGCGCCGCGGACCCGCTGGTATCCTCCGCGCTGTGACCTCCACAGCACGGCTGGGTTTGCTGGGCGTGTCGCTCTTCCTGCTGCTCTTCCCGCTGGCGCTGGGCAGGCCGGGAGTCCCCACTCATCTCAAGGCCGACGAGGCCGCCTACTACGGCATGGCGCTGTCGCTCGGCGACGACGGCGACCTCGCCTTCGAGCAGCGGGACGTCGACCGGCTGTTCGACGAGTTCCCCTACCAGCCGATCAACAACCTCATCCTCATGAGCGCCGACGGCTGGCGCACCGTCCACTACGGCAAGCCCTTCACCTATTCGCTGTTCGCCGCCCCTTTCGCGCGCCTGGGTGGCGCCCACGGCGTGCTGTTCTTCAACATGCTGCTGCTGGTGGCGATGGTCTGGATGGGCACGCTCTACCTGCGGCGCTACAACCCCGAGGGCCTCGCCGCCCTCTACGCCGGCGGCTTCTTCCTGCTCTCGGTCGGCTTCGCCTACGTCTTCTGGCTGCAGCCCGAGGTTTTCAACATGGCGGCGGTGACCGCCTGCCTCTTTTGGGGCCTGCCGCGCGAGGCCGGCCAGGAAGGCGGCGCCGAGGAAGGCCTGCCGCGGCCGCGGCGCGAGCTGCTGCATGCCGTGCTGTCCGGGGTGGCGCTGGCGCTCGCCGTCTCCCACAAGCCGATGCTGGCGATCGTCGGGGTGGCCCCGCTGTGGGCCTGGTGGCGCGAGCACCGCTGGCGGCAGGCCCTGGCCTGGGCTGTCGGTGCCGCCGGCTGTCTCGCCCTGCTGGCGGCGAGCTCGCAGGCGCTCACCGGCACGCCCAGCTCGTACCTCGGCGTGCAGCGCGGCGGCTTCACCCTCTGCGCCCCGGGAACGATGCCGGCGCTGCCCACCGCCGCGACTCCATCGCTGCCGTCTCCTTCCCCGCCAGTGGCGACCACCACCGCCGCCTCCTCCCCCGCCGCCGCGGCCACCGCTCCCGCCGGCCCCGAGGCCGGCGGCGGGGCCGCCGCGATCGCCGCCTCCCCCACTCGCAACAGCTACAGCTGGCTCCTCCGTCTCCCCGACACCTCACCGAGCGAGCTGGCCGCCAACCTCGGCTACTTCCTCTGGGGTCGCCACACCGGGTTGCTGCTCTACATGCCGTTCGCCACTCTCTCAGTGGTGCTCTTCCTGCTGCACGCCCGGCGCTCGGTCGTCCGCTGGCTGCTGCTCGGCTCGGCGACGGCGTTCGCCCTCTTCTTCCTGCTGCTCATCGCCTGGAACTGGCAGGGGGGTGGCGGCTTCGTCGGCAACCGCTACTTCGTCAACGTCTACCCGCTCTTCCTCTTCCTCGTCACCCGCGTGCGCCCGAAGACGGTGATCCCAGCCGGCTACGCCCTCGCCGGCCTCTTCCTCTCGCCGCTGCTGCTGGCGCCGTTCGGCTCGCCGGGGCCCGAGCCGACCCTGCAGATGCACGTGCGCGGCATCCCCTTCCGCTGGTTCCCGCTCGAGCTTACGCTGCGCAACGTGCCGGGCTACCAGCGGGTTCCCCTCGGCGACTTCCGGCTCATCGGTCGCCGCGAGGCCTTCCTGCCGCTCTCCGAGTCGATGTGGCTGCACGGCGCGCTGCCGGTCGAGCTCTGGCTGGTCGCCGACCGGCCGCTGGGCCGGCTCGCATTCCAGGTCACCAGCGCGGCGCCACACAACCGCGTCGAGGTGCGCATGGGCGACTTCCGGCGCACGCTGGCGCTGGACGCCGGCGAGTCGGCGCGCGTCGACCTGCCGCCACCACGCGCCGACCGCGAGTGGACGATCAAGACCGGCCGGCTGCACGCCTACCGACTGCTGGTCACCTCGTCGCGCGGGCGCCCGCGAACGTGGGAGCGCGAGTCGCCGCCCAACTCCTGCCCGGGCTGGCCCTGGCAAGCGAAGCAGCCGGATTCCTTCTATACCGGCGTCGAGCTGCTCTACCTCGGCAGCGGCGAGGGCCTCGACGCCGACGTCTACGGTGTGCGGTGGCGCGAGATCGTCGTCCCGACGAGGGTGCGCGCCGGCGAGCAGTTCACCGTCCGCGCCGTCGTGCGCAACACCAGCCACGCGCCCTGGCCGAACCGCGGCGGCGCGCGCGTGCGCCTCGCCTACCACTGGCTGCGCACCGCGCGCGACGGCCGCCTCGCCATGGCCATCGCCGAGGGGGAGCGCATCGAGCTGCCGCGGGCGCTGGCGCCCGGCGACGAGGCGCCGGTGACCCTGCGCGTGGAGGCGCCTCCCGGGAGTGGGCACTACCTGCTGGCCCTCGACCCGGTCTTCGAGACAGTGGCCTGGTTCTCCGACCGCGTTCGTGAACAAGTCGTCATCCTGCCGGTGGAGGTGACGGCCGCGACCCCGGCGACACCGGCGCCGACGCCCCAACCCGGGTACCGCTGACCATGTTCGACACCCTGCGCGCCGACGCTCGCCGCCTGCGGCTGATCAAGAGCAAGCCCTTCCCCTGGTACGTGCTGGAGTCGCTGCTCTTCGAGACCGGCTACCAGGCGGTGCTCTTGCACCGCCTCGCGCACTGGTGCAAGCGACATCGCCTGCCGGTGCTCGGACCCGCCATCGCCCGCTGCAACCAGTTCCTCACCGGCGTGGAGATCGGCCCCGGGGCCCAGATCGGCACCGGCCTGATGATCGTCCACGGCACCGGCCTCGTCATCGGCGGCTGGGCGCGCATCGGCCGCAATGCCATCCTGCTGCAGGGGGTGACCATCGGCTCGCCCTCCCCCGGCCACCGCGAGGCGATGCCGGTGATCGGCGACGACGTCTTCATCGGCGCCGGCGCCAAGGTGATCGGCCCGATCAGCATCGGCGATGGCTGCTTCATCGGCGTCAACGCGGTGGTGGCGCAGGACGTCCCGGCCGGCAGCCGGGTGGTGGTGCGCGGCGGCGTCGAAGTGATCCCGCGGCGAGACCTGCCGCCGGACGCCGAAGGAAGTACGGCAGCGGCTCCCTCTAACAGGGAAGAGCCGCCGCCGTCGTGACCTCCTTCCGCGTCCACTGCCTCGCTGCGATCCTGCTCTCCCTCGGCGCCGTCCCCGGGCTGGCGCAGGAGTATGGCGAGCTCGTCGAGGTCAACCTCGTCACCGTCGACATCGAGGCCCGCGACGCCAAGGGGCAGCTGGTGACCGACCTCGAACGGGGCGACTTCCGGGTGTTCGAGGACGGTCACCGGATGGAGGTCACCAACTTCTCGCCCGTAGCGCGACCCGCCACTGCCATCGCCGCCGCGCCGACCGCGGACGCTGCAGCACCCGTCACCGCCCCCGACGCCCCAGGCACCACCGCCGAGGCCACCAGCCGCATCGTCGTCTACGTCGACAACATGCACCTCCACGCCGGCAGCCGCAGCCGCGCCCTCAGCCAGGTGCGCGGGCTGCTCGCCAGCGAACTGGTCGCCGGCGAGCAGGTGATGGTGGCGACCGAGGACGGCTTGGGGATGACCGTGCGGCTCCCCTTCTCGAGCGACCCGGCGGCGGTCGCCGCGGCGTTCGACCAGCTCGCCACCCTCGCCACTCATGCGCAGGAGGACGACCACACGCGGGCGGCGGCGGTGCAGGCGGTGGTGGTGACGCAGCAGCAGGACATCGCCTTCGGCATCCCCTGCGCGCCGAACATCGCCGATGCGGTCAAGGCCTTCGCCGAGTCGTCGCGGCAGGACGTCCGGCGCACCCTCAGCCGCCTGGGCTACCTCGTCAACTCGCTGGCCGGCCTGCCCGGCCGCAAGGCGCTGCTGTACGTCAGCGACGGCATCCCCCTGCAGCCGGGGCAGGAGCTGTTCGAGGTCCTCTACAACCTCTGCGGCGGCGGCGCGGCGACCGCCGGCCCCTGGATGCCCGACGAGCTCGCCGGCTTCGACTCCACCTCCATCGGCCCCGGGGCCTATCGCGCGCAGTCGGCGGCCCTCGACGCCGCGAGCTACGACGTCACCAACGACCTGCGGCGGCTGGCCGCGCATGCCAGCAGCAACCGGGTGAGCTTCTACACCCTGCAGGCGGCTGGCCTCACCAACCCGGCCTCCGCCGAGATGTCGATGAGCCCCGAGGACCGCCTGTTGCAAGCGCCCTCGGTGGCGGCGATCGCCGCCGAGAACCCCAAGGCGTCGCTCGTCTACCTGGCGCACGAGACCGGCGGGCGGGCGATTGTCGACACCAACGACTTTCGCCGCGAGCTCGGGCGCCTGCGCGAGGATCTCGCCAGCTTCTACAGCCTCGGCTACGCGCCCAAGCACCAGGGCGAGGGCAAGGAGCACCGCATCGAGGTCAAGGTCGACCGCCCCGGCGTGCGCCTCACATACCGTCGGGTCTATCGCGACAAGCCGGTCCTCGAGCAGGCGGTGGACCACCTGCTCGCCTCGCTCATGCACGGTTTCGAGGACAACCCCCTCGGCGTCACCATCGAGATGCTGCCCACCAAGCCGCTCGCCAACGGCCACCTGCTGGTCACCGCGCGGCTGCTGGTGCCGCTGTTCAAGCTCGCCACCATTGCCCGCGGCGACTTTCACGAGGCCAAGCTGCGGGTGCTGGTGATCGCCGGCGCCCCGGGAAGCGAGACCTCGGGCGTGCGCCAGGTGGAGGTGCCGCTGCGCGTCCCGCACCAGCAGGCGCTGACGGCGTTCGGCAAGAGCTACGCCTACGAGGTGGGACTCGAGCTCACCGCCGGCCGGCACGACGTCGCCTTCGCCGTGCGCGACGAGCTGGGCGCCACCACCTCGTTCCTGCGGCGGCGGCTGCAAGTGACGGCACCGACCGCGGTACCGCCCAGCGACCGGTGACGGCTCGACGCCGAGATCGCCACGGGCCCTCCGGGCCCTCGCGATGACGAAGCGTGGTCGATGCGGGCTGCAGCTCTTCCGGCGTAGGGGAGCAGCTTGCCTGCCCCCGGCTGGGGGTGCGCGCCGCCGCCCGGCGGACCCCCGTCCGGGCGGAGGGCCGCTCCGCCCCTACCGATCGTTGTGCAGCTCGACGAACTCGTAGACGTAGTTGCCGGTGCCGCTGGCGTCCGAGAATTCGTTGATCACCGGGCCTTTGGCGCAGCCCGCGCCGGCGCCGCTGCCGGGGTTGGCGGTGGTGGTGGCGCCGATGGTCCAGCTGGTGCTCGTCCCCGGGCTGTTGCAGGGGTCCTTGCGCCGCAGGCTCTGCCCGGCGGAGCTGCCCATCGGGTAGGTGGCGCCGTCCACCTTGGTGCCGGCCGCGTTGTAGAGAGTGTAGGTCTCGCTGCCGTTGATCTGCGGCATGGTGTCGGCGCTGTTGACGTAGACCACGTTGCTCACCAGCGTCACCCCCCAGAAGCTCTGGAAGGCGGCCTTGCTGGCGCTCCGCGCCACGACCAGGTAGCCGTTGGCCGGGATGACGGTGCCGGCGGGGATGACGTAGTTGAGGGTGGCGTTGGCCTGGGTGATCTTCCATCCCGAGACGTCGGTGCCGTTGCTCACCGTCACGCTCACCGTCGCCGAGCTGCCGACGTTGCCGGCGGCGTCGTAGGCCTTGGTGCTGAGCGCGTGGGCGCCGTTGGCTGCCGTCGCGGTGTTCCAACTCCACGAGTAGGGTGAGGTGGTGTCGGTGGCGAGCAGGCCACCATCGACGTAGAGCTCGACCTTGGTGACGCCGACGTTGTCGCTCGCCGCGGCTGTGACGGTCGTGGTGCCGGACAGGGTGGCGCCGGCGGCCGGCGCCGTAATGGCGGTGGTCGGCTTGGTGGTGTCGCCGCCGCCGCTGCCGAAGGTGATCCACATCGGCGACGACCAGAGGTCGTGGCCGTCGGCCTGCACGGCGTGCACGAAGTAGTACCAGGTGCCGGTGCCCGGGCTCTCGCTGGTCGAGAAGCTCGACCCCGAGAAGGTCTTGTACGGCGCCGACTGCACGCCGCCGCCGATCTGCCCGCGCCAGAGCTCGAAGGTCTGGATGCCGTCGCCGTTGGGGTCGTAGGCGGCGGCGCGCAGGTTGATCGACGCCCCGGTGCCGAAGATGTCGCCCATGACATGGCCGTCGCTGCTGGCGAAGACGAGCTGGGCGTTGGCGTCCTCGGTGGCGAAGAAGTGGCGCTGTTTGTGGGCGAGCAGCAGGTTGGCGCGCGTGAGGATCGGCGTCGCGACGTTGGGGATCAGGTAGACCGTGCGCGTCGGCAGCCCCTGGCCGAAGTTGTTGCAGTGGGAGTCGTGGTCGGCGGTAGGCCCGAGGTGGAAGCCGCGGTTGAGGGCGTCGCGCC
>DASYUP010000507.1:0-17082 GCA_036001185.1 Thermoanaerobaculia bacterium | reverse complement strand
GCGGCTGTCGCACGAGCGCGAGGTGCTGGAGGAGGAGAACCGCGCCCTCAAGGGGGAGCTCGTCTCCGAGGTCGAGGGGCGCCGCATTGTCGCCCACGCTCCCGCCATGCGCGCCGCCCTCGAGCGCGCCGAGCGGGTGGCGCCGCGCGGCGTCAACGTGCTGGTGCGCGGCGAGAGCGGCACCGGCAAGGAGCTCGTCGCCAGGCTGCTGCACGTGCAGTCGGGCCGCAGCGGGCCGCTCATCGCCCTCAACTGCGCGGCGCTGCCGGAGTCGCTGCTGGAGAGCGAGCTGTTCGGCATCGAGGGGGGAGTGGCGACCGGGGTGTCGGCGCGGCGCGGCAAGTTCGAGCTCGCCGACGGCGGCACGCTCTTCCTCGACGAGATCGGCGACCTCGCACTGCCGCTGCAGGTGAAGCTCCTGCGCACCCTGCAGGAGCGCGAGATCGTCCGCGTCGGCGGCCGCGAGCCGATCAAGGTCGACGCCCGGCTGGTGGCTGCCACGCACCGCAACCTCGAGCTGCTGGTGCGCGAGGGGCGCTTCCGCGACGACCTCTACTACCGGCTGCGCGGCGTCGACATCGAGCTGCCGCCGCTGCGCGAGCGGCGCGAGGACATCGCCCACCTGGTGCGCCACTTCGCCCGCGAGTTCTGCGCCCGCGAGGGGATCGCCGAGCCGCGCTTCGACCGCGAGGCGCTGGCGCTGCTGCTGGCCTGGGACTACCCGGGCAACGTGCGCGAGCTGCAGAACGTGGTCGAGGGGGCCATCTCGCTGGTGCCGAGCCGCGCCGACGCCGGTGGGCGCATCGACGCCGGGGTGGTCCGCTCGCTGCTCGGCGCCGCCGCCGATGGCGCCCGCAGCGAGGCGGCGCTGGCCCTCGAGCAGGTGACCGAGCGTCACATCCACCGCGTGCTGCGCCTGGTGGGGGGTAACAAGTCGGCGGCGGCGAAGCTGCTGGGTGTCGATCGCCGGACCCTGCATCGCAAGGGGTTTTGAGACGCGCCAAGTTGTCTCGATTGTGACAATCTGTCCCGTTTCTTGCTATTCATTTGTTTTGCAGTGAGTTACTGGCTGAGAAATGTGCAGATCCCTCCCTTGTGCGGCAGAATGCCCCAAATCGAGCAATGTTGCACTTTGCGGTCAAGTCATTGATCCTGTAGCGTTTGTGTGACGGTGAGCGAGTGGCCCGACCCTTGCTCTTAGAGCGGGCGGGAAGGAGCTCCACCTCATGATCGAAGCCGTCCGCAAGCGCGTCGCCACTCTGCCCGACCTGCCCTTGCAGTTGATCCTCGCCACCGGCACCCTGGCGAGCTTCGGCTGGCTGCTCGTCCAGGACCAGATCCACCCCCTGTTCGTCTACTTCCTGCAGCTCTACCTCACCTTCTAAGATCCACCGCCAAGAGAGTGGATCTGCGCGAGCCGTCCGAACCTAACGGGGCCCCTGGGATGCGCTGCCTCCGCAAGAAGGATCTCGTCCTGCCGATGCTCCCCGACAAGGAGCTGGAGGCGGGCGAGGAGGCATCGGTGCTCGCCACGCAGGCGAGCATGGACCCCGATCGCATCGACGAGCTGCGCCTCGCCGTGCAGGAGGCCTTCATCAACGCGTCCGAGCACAGCGGCGCCAGCGACGGGCGGGTCTACATCGACATCGCGCTGCTCGGCGGCGAGCGGCCCGAGCTGGTCCAGGTCACCGTACGCGACACCGGCGTGGGGTTCTCCGAGGGGGCGCTCCGCGGTACGATGCGAGGCGACGAGGGCAGGCCCCGCAAGCGTGGCTGGGGGCTGACGCTCATCCGCCGTCTCGTCGACGAGGTCGAGATCGAGTCGGGCACCCACGGGACCGTCGTGGTGATGCGTAAGAAGATCTAGGGCTCGCCGAGCGGAGGGGAAACGACGCAATGACCGAGAGCTTGAAGGTACGGGTCGATCGGCGCGACGGCCTGGCCCTGGTCTATACCGAGGGGTACATCAACAACCAGGGCGGGGAGGAGATCGCGCAAGCGGCCAACACCCTGATGGAGGAGGGGTACCGCACGCTGCTGCTGAACCTCGCGGGCAGCAAGATCGTCAACTCCATCGGTATCTCGATCCTCATCGAGGTGCTCGAACGGATGCTCGAGCTCGAAGGGCGTCTGGCCTTCTGCTGCCTGACGCCGACCATCCAGAAGACCTTCCACATCATGGGCCTCACCCAGTACGCGCAGGTGTACAACGACGAGGCCGTCGCCGTCGCCGAGCTGCGCGCGCCGGCAACACCCAGCGGGTCATGAACGGCGGCGCGGGGACGCTGCTGGCGATCCCCGCCGACCGGCAGCAGCGGCTGTATTCGCTGCTGCAGGAGGAGGGCGCCGAGGCGCTCTTCCTGCGCGAGACCCTGCAGCTCTGCCGTGAGGCGATGGAGGTCGACGGCCTGGCTGCCTACCTCGAGGGCGAGGACGGCTTCGACTGCGCCGCGCGGCTGGGAGCGGCCGACTTCCCGGCCGGCCTCGACCGCGGCGAGGCCATCCCCTGGCCGGCCCGCGCGCTGTCCGGCGGCATGCTGCTCGCGAGCTCACCGATGGCGGAGGAGCTGCCCGCTCCGCTGGGGCTGCTGCTGGCGGTGGGGCTGCGGCTCTGCCGCCTGCGGCAGAGCCTCAAGCGGCTCGACTTCGACGCCAAATACCGCGGCGTCGAGCGGGAGGCGATCTACGACGTCGGCCTCGCCATCGCCTCCACCCTCGACCTCGGGCACGTCTCCGAGGAAATCCTGCTGCGCGCGGTGTCGCTGCTCGACGCCCGGCGCGGGGCGCTCTTCCTCACCGACGGCGAGCGCTACCGGCTGCAGAGCACCATCGGCGGATCGGCGCGCGACGCCCTTGCCTTCGGCGCCGAGCCCGAGGGGGCCGAGTTGCTGCCGCAGGCGCGCCACGAGCTGGCGGTGCCGGTGGAGGTGGAGGGCGAGCGGCGCGGCATCCTGGTGGTGGGCGACAAGGAGAGCCGCAGCGGCGTCGGCCCGTTCCCCGACGAGGACCGGCGGGCGTTGGCGCTGTTCGCCAACCAGGCGGCGCTCGCCCTCGAGCAGGCGCGGCTGCACCAGGAGGCGCTCGAGAAGGAACGGCTCGAGCGCGAGATGGAGCTGGCGGCGCAGATCCAGCAGGGGATCCTGCCGCGGGCGCTGCCCGACATCGCCGGCTACGAGCTGCTCGGCTGGACGCGGCCGGCGCGCCACGTCGGCGGCGACTACTGGGACGTCGTGCCGCTGCCCGACGGCCGCTACGCCCTGCTGGTCGCCGACGTCTCCGGCAAGGGCGTGTCGGCGGCGCTGCTGGTGTCGACACTGCACTCGGCGCTGCGGCTGCTGCTCGCCCGCGGCGAGAGCGTCGAGGGTCTGCTGCAGGCGGTCAACCAGCACCTGATCGATTTTTCGGCGGCCAACAAGTTCGCCACCTTGCTGCTGGCGACCCTCGATGTCAGCAGCGGCGAGGTCGCCTACGTCAACGCCGGCCACAACCCCGGCGTGCTGCTGCGCCGCGACGGCGCGATCGAACCGCTGCCGGCGTGCGCCGTGCCCCTCGGCCTGTTGCCGGGCCCGGTGTACCGCGAGTCGCTGACGGCGCTCGCCGCCGGTGACCTGCTGTGCCTCTATAGCGACGGCGTCACCGAGGCGAGCGCGCGCAGCGGCGAGGAGTACGGGCTCGAGCGGCTGGAGGCGCTGCTGCGACAGCAGCAGACGGCGCCGCTGAGCGAGCTGCGCGGTGCGCTCGACGAGGAGCTGCTGAGCTTCGTCGCCGGCCAGCCGCAGGGGGATGACCAGACGGTGGTTCTGTTGCGCCGGCGCTAGGGAAAGAGGGGACACGATCCGAATTGGCGCGGACGCCAATTCGGGGAAAGAGGGGACATGATCCGAATTGGCGCGGACGCCAATTCGGTCATGTCCCCAGCGGCCGCCAGTCGCCCACGGGGGCCAGGAGCGCCGCCGGCGCCGCGGTGCCCCCTAGCGCGCCCCGCCCGCCCTCGACCGCCACCAGCTCGGCACCCAGCGCGCGCACCGCGGCTAGCGCCTGCGGCAGCGACAGCTCCCAGACGGCGTCCGGCAGCGGGGCCGCCAGCGCGCCGCGCTCGATGCGATGGACGCCGCGCGCCACCGCCCGCGCCGACAGCAGGCAGTCGTCCCAGCAGTCGAGGGGGTCGAGATGGCCGACGAAGACGCCGTCGCCGGCGGCGGCAAGGAGGTCGTCCTCGGCGACGCCGCCGGGGAGGGCGAAGAGGTGCTCGGGGGCACCCTCGTCACCGGTCACCGTCGGCCGCGTGATCGGCACTCCCAGCCGCCCCGCCTCCAGCGGATCGGCCACCGGCCCGTGCAGCACGCCGTCGCCGACCAGGGTGGCGGGCCGTCGCCGCGCGCCGGCCGGGTCGAGCGGGAACGGCAGGCCGCCGCCGCGCGACCCATCTTCGACCAGGGTCAACCCATGCGCCAGCGTCTGCGCGCCGCGGTGGCGGCGGCCGAAGGAGCGCTCCTCTTCCCAGGCGGCGGCGGCCAGGCCGTGGCGGCCGAAGGCGGCGATCAGGGCGGCGGTGGCCTCCGCCGCCAGCACCACCGCTGTTGGCGCGCTCCAGCTCGCCGTCTCGCCCACGGTGTCGCGTCGCCGCGCCCGCGCGAACACCGCCGGTGCGTCGAGCCCGGCTAGGGTGCGCGCGGCGGCGGCGGCGGAACCGGCCCCCGGATGGCGACCGCAGCGCACCTCGAGGGCAGCGCCGGTGGCGCGGAGGTGGCGGGAGAGGCCGCGGCTGGTGACCACGGTGAGCGCGGTCTCGGACCAGGCGAGACGCGCGGTCTCGCCCTCCATCGTCAGGTCGCGCAGGCGCTGCTGCGCTTCCTCGGCGGTGAGCGCGGCGAGGGCGTCGTCGTGCAGCGGCGGACCACCCTCGACGGGCGAGGCGTCGCCGGGAGTCAGCTCGACGTCGTCCGGCAGCAAGGGGGCGGCTCGCGCCAGCGCCATCGCCGCGCGAATGGAGCTCGACAGCTCCGCCACGTCGCAGCCGGCGGTCCGGTGGATGCCCAGCCGCCCCGCCTCGATCACTCGCACCTGCACCACGTGCTCGGCAAGCGGCGCCCGCGCGGCGCCGCCGCGCGTGGCGGCCGTCAGCCGCCAGCTCTCCACCCAGCTGATCGCCGTCTCGTCGGCGGGGGAGAGCGCCACCGCCTCGCGCAGGGTGGCGACCGCCCGTTCGGGCGCGGTGAGCGCGCCGTCGTCTGCCATTGCGGCCAGCTTAGCAAGGGCCGCAGCCCGATTGTCTGGCGCTGGCTTGCCGGTTGCACCTTGCCCCTGCGAGAATGGCGCCGCCCGTCTGGGCATCCACTCCCGAAGCCAATGCAGAGAGCGACCTTGACGAGGATCGGAGCGGCCTTGCTGCTGGGTGCGACGACGCTCGACGCGGCAGCGGCGGCGGCGCGTGGGCGCGCAACGTCCGCGCCGCAGGACGCCGCCGACCTCGTGCTGCGGCAGGGCGTCTTCTATCCGGTCGTCTCGCCGGGCTCGGTGGCCGGCAGCCTGGCCGTGCGCGACGGTCGCATCGTCTACCTCGGCGGCGATGACGGGATCGCTCCCTTCATCGGCACGCGAACGACCGTCGTCGCCCTGCACGGCCGCGCCGTGACGCCGGGCCTGATTGACGCCCACTCCCACCTCGAGGGGCTGGGCGGTTTCCTCGAGCAGGTCGACCTCAAGGGCGCCGGAAGCTACGAGGAGGTGGTGCGCCGCGTCGCCGCCGCTGCCGCCAAGGCGCCGGCCGGGGCCTGGGTGCGCGGCCGCGGCTGGGACCAGAATCGCTGGCCCGACAAGGCATTTCCCGACCACCACGCGCTGAGCACCGCAGTCCCCGACCATCCGGTCTGGCTGGAGCGCGTCGACGGCCACGCGGCGCTGCTCAACGCCGCCGCCATGCGCGCGCTGGGAGTGAGCGGCGCCCAGCCCGATCCCGCCGGTGGCCGCATCCTGCGCGATGGGCAGGGGGAGGCGACCGGGGTGGTGGTCGACGCCGCCGAGAATCTCTTCGAGGCGCGCCTGCCGCCGCCGGACGCCGCCGGGCGGCAGCGTTATCTGGCGCACGCCGGTCAGGCCGCCGCCGCCGTCGGCCTGACCACCGTCACCGACATGGGCGTCGGCGCCGGCTCGGTGGCCGCCTATCGCGCGTTGCAGCAAGCGGGGACGCTGCCGTTGCGGGTGGCGGTGTTCTGGACCGGCACCGACCCGGCGTTCGCCGAGCATCTGGCGCTCGGCCCCTGGCGCAGCGATGACGCGATGCTCACCCTGCGCGGCGTCAAGCTCTACGCCGACGGCGCGCTCGGCTCGCGCGGCGCGGCGCTGATCGAGCCCTACCAGGACGACCCCGGCAACCTGGGGCTGGTCGTCACCCCCGAGGCAGAGATCGAGCGCATCGCCCGGCTGGCCCGCGAGCGCGGCTTCCAGGTGGCGGTTCACGCCATCGGCGACCGCGGCAACCTGCTCGCTCTCGATGCCATGGATGCCGCCTTCGATGGCGCCCCGCATCCCGAGCTGCGCTGGCGCATCGAGCACGTCCAGGTGATCCGCCGCCAGGACCTCGAACGCATGGGCCGGCTCGGCGTCGTCGCCTCGATGCAACCCACCCATGCCACTTCCGACATGTCGTGGGCGGCCGCCCGCCTCGGCGCCGCGCGGCTGCCGCGCGCCTACGCTTGGCGCACGGCGCTGCGCGCCGGGGCGCGCCTGGCACTGGGCAGCGACTTTCCGGTGGAACGCGTCGATCCGCTGCTCGGCATCTACGCCGCCGTCACCCGCCAGGACCTCGACGGCCAACCGGCGGGCGGCTGGCTCCCCGACCAGCGGCTGAGCCGCGAGGAGGCGCTGCGCGGCTTCACGGCCGATGCCGCGTGGTCGCTCTTTCTCGACGACCAGGTCGGCACCCTCGAGGTCGGCAAGCGCGCCGACCTGGTGGTCTTCGACCGCGACCCAATGACCGTGGCCGCCGCCGACATCCCGCACGCTCGGGTAGACTTGACGGTCGTGGGCGGCCGCGTCGTCTACCGCCGCGAGGGCCTGCCGTGAAGCGGCCGGCTGTCTGGCGCGTGGCGCTCGCCGCCGTCCTGACGATGGGAGTCGGCGCTATGGCCTGCGATGCCCAGGGTGACGTGGTGAACGCCCAGATCCGTGACCTGTGGGCAGGTGCCCGGCGCGACATGGTCGAGCAGCAGATCCGCGGGCGCGGCGTGCGCCAGCCGGAGGTGCTGCAGGCGATGGAATCGGTGCCGCGCCACCTCTTCATCCCCAGCGAGCATCGCGATCAGGCGTACGGCGACGCGCCGCTGCCCATCGGCTGGGGGCAGACCATCTCGCAGCCCTACATCGTCGCCAAGATGACCGAGCTGCTGGAGCTCGACCGCCACGACAAGGTGCTGGAGATCGGCACCGGCTCGGGGTATCACGCCGCCGTGCTGTCGCGGGTGGCGGGGCAGGTCTTCACCATCGAGATCATCGACGAGCTGGGCCGGCAGGCGAGAGCGACGCTGCAGCAGCTCGGCTATGAGAACGTGCATGTGCGGATCGGCGACGGCTACAAGGGCTGGCCCGAGGAAGCCCCCTTCGACGCCATCATCCTCACCGCCGCGCCGCCGAGGGACCCCCCGCAGCCGTTGCTCGACCAGCTGAAGATGGGGGGGCGGATGGTCGTGCCGGTGGGCTCCTTCGTCCAGGACCTGCTGCTCCTGACCAAGACCCCGCACGGCATCGAGAAGCGCACCGTGGCGCCGGTGCGCTTCGTGCCCATGACCGGGGAAGTGCAGAAGAACCCGGGCTGATCCGGTTGCCGCCCGCCCCTTCCTGCCCTCCTTGGGCCGCTGGCACCGCGTGGCCCGGCACTTGCACTGGATTTCACACCAACGTGCGTCGTGCGCGCTGGTTGCCAATGGCGAAGCCCGCTTTACAAGGCGCCGAGGGAAGATTTGCAAGCGGGGCGGCACGGGGTGGCGTGGGGGCCCCTCCGGACATCCTCGTCGTCGACGATGACCCCGGCAACCTGGCCGCCATCGAGGCAGCGCTGGAGAACCTCGGCCACAGCCTGGTCAAGGCGCGCTCGGGGGCCGAGGCCCTCCGCCACCTGCTCGACCAGGACTTCGCCCTCATCCTCCTCGACGTCAACATGCCGGGGATGGACGGTTTCGAGACCGCCCGCGTCATTCGCGAGCGTCCCCGTTCGCGCCACGTTCCCATCATCTTCGTCACCGCCTACACGCGCGAGGACACCGACATCCTGCGTGGCTATTCGCTGGGGGCGGTCGATTTCCTTTTCAAGCCCATCGTTCCCGAGGTGCTGCGCGCCAAGGCCTCGGTGTTCGTCGAGCTGCAGAACCGCACCGCCCAGGTGCAGCGGCAGGCCGAGATGTTGCGTGAGCTCGAGCGCCGCGAGCTCGAGCGCCGGCTGCAGGAGGAGCGACAGCTCTGGGAGTCCAAGGCTCTTCGTGAAGAGAGCGATCGCAAGGACGAGTTTCTCGCCGTGCTCGCCCACGAGCTGCGCAACCCGCTGTCGCCGCTGGTCACCGGGCTCGAGCTGATCCGCTGCTACGGCATCGAGCACGAGGGCCTCGAGCGGGTGCGCGAGTCGATGGAGCGGCAGGTGCGGCACCTCATCCGCCTGGTCGACGACCTGCTCGACGTCTCGCGCATATCGCGCGGCAAGATCACCCTGCGGCTCGAGCCGCTGGAGCTCGGCCTGGTCCTCCATCAGGCGGTGGAGAGTGCCCAGCCGCTGCTCGGCGAGCGCGGGCACCAGCTGGTGGTCGAATCCTGCCCCGACCAGATGATGCTTTACGGCGACCAGGTGCGCCTCACCCAGGTAGTGGCCAACCTGCTGCACAACGCCGCCCGCTACACCGAGCCGGGCGGACGCATCGAGGTCTCCTGCGGCCGCGACGGCAAGCACGCCGTGCTGCGCATCGCCGACAACGGGCGGGGTATCGCGCCGCACATGCTCGACCGCATCTTCGACATGTTCGTGCAGGAGCGCGACGGGGGTGGCGGCCTGGGCCTCGGGCTCACCCTGGTGCACCGGCTGGTGCAGCTGCATGGCGGCATGGTGCGCGCCTACAGCGAGGGAGTCGGGCGCGGCAGCGAGTTCATCGTCCGCCTGCCGTTGATGGACGAGCAGACGGCGCGCATCAAGGCACCGGCGGCGCTGCTGCCCGAGGAGGTGCCGGTCGAGCCGGCGCCGGGCCGCCCGCTGCGCATCGTCGTGGTCGAGGACCAGGACGACGTGCGCGAGGCGCTGAAGGCGCTGCTCGAGGGTTGGGGGCACCGCGTGGAGGCGGCCCCCGACGGCGAGCGGGGCGTCGAGCAAATCCTCGCCGGTCGCCCCGACGTGGCGCTGGTCGACATCGCCATGCCCGGGCTCGACGGCTACTCGGTGGCCCGCCGGGTGCGGGCCGAGCTGGCCGGCGAGTCGCCGCGGCTGGTAGCCCTCACCGGCTTCGGCCGCGAGGAGGACCGCGAGCGCGCCCGGCGCGCCGGTTTCGATTCCCATTTGACCAAGCCCGCCGGGCCGCAGGAGCTGCGGCGGGTCTTGAGGAGCGACACGGATGGCGACTCTTTCCACCGAGAAGACGACCAACGGCAAGGGCGGACGAGCTCGCCCGCCGGGGCCTGAGGGGCTCAGTCGCCGCCGGCTACTGGCGGCGCTGCGGGCGCTCAAGCGCGGCGAGCTCGAGGTGCGCCTGCCCGACGACCTGCCGGGCATCGACGGCCAGATCTGCGAGGTCTTCAACGACGTGGTGGCGCTCATCGTCGGCATCGGTGACGAGGTCAGCGAGCTGCGCACCGCGGTGGGCCGCGAGGGCCGTACCCGCAAGCGGCTGCGCCGTGGCGAGAGCCGCGGCGGCTGGTCGCGCTACGTCGGCTCGGTCAACGCCATGCTCGACGACCTCACTACCCACACCGACGAGATCGCCCGCGTCGTCTCGGCCGTGTCGCGCGGTGACCTCACCCAGTCGCTCGACGTCCAGGGCACCGACGAGCCGCTGCGCGGCGACTTCCTCAAGCATGCGCGCGCCGTCAACGACATGGTCGAGCAGCTCGGCCGCTTCGGCTCCGAGGTGACCCGCGTGGCGCGCGAGGTGGGCGTGCAGGGCAAGCTCGGGGCCCAGGCCGAGGTGCCTGGGGTCTCCGGGGTGTGGAAGGAGCTCACCGACTCGGTGAACCTGATGGCCAGCAACCTCACCGCCCAGGTGCGCGAGATCGCCCGCGTCACCACCGCGGTGGCGCAGGGCGACCTCACCAAGACGGTGACCATCGAGGTGCGCGGCGAGATCCTCGAGCTCAAGAACACCATCAACACCATGGTCGATCAGTTGTCTTCCTTCGCCGACGAGGTGACGCGGGTGGCGCGCGAGGTGGGCACCGAGGGCGAGCTGGGCGGCCAGGCGCAGGTGCGCGGCGTCTCCGGCGTATGGCGCGAGCTCACCGAGAACGTCAACTTCATGGCCGCCAACCTCACCAGCCAGGTGCGCAACCTCGCCGAGGTGTCGACCGCCATCGCCACCGGCGACCTCAGCAAGAAGATCACCGCCGAGGTCAAGGGCGAGATGCTGGAGCTGAAGAACACCATCAACACGATGGTCGACCAGCTCAGCTCCTTCGCCGCCGAGGTGGCGCGCGTCGCCTACGAGGTGGGCACCGAGGGCAAGCTCGGCGGCCAGGCGCAGGTGCGTGGCGTCTCCGGCGTGTGGCGGCAGCTCACCGAGAACGTCAACGGCATGGCCAACAACCTCACCTCGCAGGTGCGCAACATCGCCGAGGTGACGACCGCCATCGCCGAGGGCGATCTGTCGCGCAAGATCACCGTCAATGCCGAGGGCGAGATCCTCGCCCTCAAGAACACCATCAACGCCACCGTCGACAAGCTCAACCATTTCGCCGCCGAGGTGACCCGGGTGGCGCGGCTGGTGGGCACCGAGGGCACCCTCGGGGTGCAGGCCGAGGTGAAGAACGTGTCGGGGATCTGGAAGGAGCTCACCGACAACGTCAACTCCATGGCCAACAACCTGACCAGCCAGGTGCGCAACATCGCCGACGTCACCACCGCGGTGGCCAACGGCGACCTCTCCAAGAAGATCACCGTCGAGGTGCGCGGCGAGATCCTGGCGCTCAAGAACACCATCAACGACATGGTGGACTCGCTGTCGTCCTTCGCCGACGAGGTGACCCGCATGGCGCGCGAGGTGGGCACCGAGGGGGTGCTCGGCGGCCAGGCCGTGGTGCGCGACGTGTCGGGGATCTGGAAGGAGCTCACCGACAACGTCAACTCGATGGCCAACAACCTCACCAACCAGGTGCGCAACATCGCCGAGGTCGCCAAGTCGGTGGCGGTCGGCGACCTGTCGCGCAAGATCACCGTCGACGCGCGCGGCGAGGTGCTCGACCTCAAGAACGTGCTCAACGTGATGGTCGACCAGCTCAACGCCTTCGCCGCCGAGGTGACGCGCGTGGCGCGCGAAGTGGGCGTCGAGGGGAGGCTGGGAGGTCAGGCCGAGGTCGAGGGCGTGCGGGGGGTGTGGAAGGACCTCACCGAGAACGTCAACCAGCTGGCCAGCAACCTCACCACCCAGGTGCGCGACATCGCCGAGGTGACCACCGCAGTGGCCCGCGGCGACCTCACACGCAAGATCGTCGTCGAGGCGCGCGGCGAGATCCTCGAGCTCAAGAACACCGTCAACGTGATGGTCGACCAGCTCTCCTCGTTCGCCGACGAGGTGACGCGCCTCGCCAGCGAGGTGGGCGTCGAGGGCAAGCTGGGCGGTCAGGCCGACGTGCGCGGCGTCTCCGGCACCTGGCGCGACCTCACCGACGCGTTCAACTCGATGGCCGGCAACCTCACCTCGCAGGTGCGCTCGATCTCGCAGGTGGCCACCGCCATCGCCGAGGGGGACCTGCGCAAGAAAATCGTCGTTGCCGCCCGCGGCGAGGTGCTGGAGCTGAAGAACACCATCAACACCATGGTCGATCAGCTCAACGCCTTCGCCGAGGAGGTGACGCGCGTGGCCCGCGAGGTGGGCACCGAGGGCAAGCTGGGGGGCCAGGCCTCGGTGGAGGGGGTGCGCGGCGTCTGGCGCGAGCTCACCGACAACGTCAACCTGATGGCGCGCAACCTGACCGACCAGGTGCGCAACATCGCCGAGGTGACGACGGCGGTGGCCACCGGCGACCTCGGGCGCAAGATCACCGTCGAGGTGCGCGGCGAGATCCTCGAGCTGAAGAACACCATCAACACCATGGTGGACCAGCTCAGCTCGTTCGCCGACGAGGTGACGCGCGTGGCCCGCGAGGTGGGCACCGAGGGGATCCTCGGCGGCCAGGCGCAGGTGCGCGGCGTCTCCGGGGTGTGGCGGGAGCTCACCGAGAACGTGAACTTCATGGCCAACAACCTCACCTTCCAGGTGCGCAACATCGCCGAGGTGACGACGGCGGTGGCTACCGGCGACCTGTCGCGCAAGATCACCGTCGAGGCGCGCGGCGAGATCCTCGAGCTCAAGTCCACCATCAACACCATGGTGGACCAGCTGCGCTCCTTCGCCGACGAGGTGACGCGCGTGGCGCGCGAGGTGGGCACCGAGGGCATGCTGGGCGGCCAGGCCCAGGTGCGCGGCGTCTCCGGCACCTGGCGCGAGCTCACCGACAACGTCAACGTCATGGCCCGCAACCTCACCGAGCAGGTGCGCGGCATCGCCCGCGTGGTGACGGCGGTGGCCAACGGCGACCTCGAGCAGGAGCTGCGCCTGGAAGCGCGCGGCGAGATCGCCACCCTGGTGTCGACGATCAACGACATGATCGGCACCCTGCGCACCTTCGCCGACCAGGTGACCGGCGTGGCGCGCGACGTCGGCGTCGAGGGGCAGCTGGGCGGCCAGGCCGACGTGCCGGGCGCCGCCGGCGTCTGGCGCGACCTCACCAACAACGTCAACGAGCTGGCCGGCAACTTGACCCGCCAAGTGCGCGCCATCGGCGACGTCGCCACGGCGGTGACCAAGGGGGACCTCACCCGCTCGATCGACGTCGAGGCGCGCGGCGAGGTGGCGCTGCTCAAGGACAACCTCAACCAGATGATCTGGACGCTGCGCGAGACGACGCGCGCCAACCAGGAGCAGGATTGGTTGAAGACCAACCTCACCCGCTTCACCCGCATGCTGCAGGGGCAGCGCGACCTGCTGACCGTCTCGCGGCAGGTGCTCTCCGAGCTGGCGCAGGTGGTCGACGCCCAGCACGGCGCCTTCTTCATGGCGCAGCGCGAGGACGAGGAGACCGTGCTCAAGCTGTTCGCCAGCTACGCCTACACCGAGCGCAAGCACCTCGGCAATCACTTCGCCCTCGGCGAGGGAATGGTCGGCCAGGCGGCGCTGGAGAAGAAGCGCATCCTCGTCACCGAGGTGCCGCGCGACTACATCATGATCGGCTCCGCCCTCGGCGAGGCGGCGCCGATGAACATCGTCGTCGTCCCCATCCTCTTCGAGTCCGAGGTCAAGGGCGTCATCGAGCTCGCCTCCTTCCACCCCTTCACCAGCATCCAGCTCGCCTTCATCGACCAGCTGTTGGAGTCGCTGGGCATCGTCGTCGCCACCATCGAGGCGACCATGCGCACCGACGAGCTGCTGCGGCAGTCGCAGAGCATGGCGGAGGAGCTGCAGACGCAGCAGGAGGAGTTGCAGCAGGCCAACGAAGAGCTGGAGGAGAAGGCTCGCCAGCTCACCCTGCAGAAGGATGAGGTCGAGCGCAAGAATCGCGAAGTCGAGCTGGCCAAGCAGGAGGTGGAGGAGAAGGCCGAGCAGCTCGCCATCACCTCGAAGTACAAGTCGCAGTTCATGGCTAACATGTCGCACGAGCTGCGCACGCCGCTCAACAGCCTGCTCATCCTCTCGCGGCAGCTGTCCGACAACATCGAGGGCAACCTCTCCGGCAAGCAGGTGCAGTTCGCGCAGACCATCCACCAGTCGGGCGCCGACCTGCTGGCGCTGATCAACGAGATCCTCGACCTCGCCAAGGTCGAGTCGGGCACTATCGCCCTGAACATCGAGGACGTGCGGCTCGACGTCCTGCGCGAGTACGTCGAGCGCTCCTTCCGCCACCTTGCCGACGAGAAGGGCCTGCAGCTCGCCGTCGAGATCGCCCCCGAGGTGCCGGCGACCGTCTCCACCGACGACATGCGCCTGCGGCAGGTGCTGCGCAACCTGCTCTCCAACGCCCTCAAGTTCACCGACCAGGGCAGCGTGACGCTGAAGGTGGGGGCGGTGACCGAGCGCCGCGGGCTGCCGGCCCCGCTGCAGGAGGCCGAGCAGGTGCTCGCCTTCTCGGTGGTCGACACCGGCATCGGCATCGCCAAGGAGAAGCAGCAGATCGTCTTCGAGGCCTTCCAGCAAGCCGACGGCGGCACCAGCCGCCGCTACGGCGGCACCGGCCTCGGCCTCACCATCAGCCGCCAGATCGCCAACCTGCTGGGCGGCGAGCTGATGGTGGAGAGCGAGGTGGGCCGCGGCAGCACCTTCACCCTCTACCTGCCTCTGCGCTACGCGCCGCGGCGGCGCGCCGAGCGGGCGGTGCAGGGGCCGACGCGGCAGGCGGCGGTGGGGGAGCCGCCCAGCCCCGTCGCTGGCATCGAGACCGCCAGCCTGCAGCTCGAGCGGCCGTGGCCGCGCACCAGCATCCTCGACGATCGCGCCTCCATCCACCCGGGCGACCGGGTGCTGCTCATCGTCGAGGACGACGAGACCTTCGCGCAGGTCGTCCTCGACCTCGCCCGCGAGCGCGGCTTCCGCGGCCTGGTCGCCACCACCGGCAGCGAGGCGCTCGAGTGCGCGCGCGGCGTCAAGCCCGACGCCATCACCCTCGACCTGCTGCTGCCGGACATGGACGGCTGGGTGCTGCTCGATCGCCTCAAGCACGACCCCGAGGTGCGCCACATCCCGGTGCACATCATCTCGGCGGCCGGCAGCGGCGAGGAGCGTCGCGGCCTCGAGCTGGGCGCGGTGGCGGTGCTCACCAAGCCGCTCGAGAAGGAGGCGCTGGATTCGACCCTCGAGCAGATGCAGGAGTTCCTCAATCGCCGGGTCAAGCGGCTGCTGGTGGTAGAGGACGACGAGACCCAGCGGCAGGCGATCGTCGAGCTGATCGGCGGCACCGACGTGGAGACCACCACGGTGGCGAGCGCCGAAGACGCCCTCGGCGCGCTCGCCGGTGCTCCCTACGACTGCCTGGTGCTCGACCTCAAGCTGCCCGGGATGTCAGGCATGGAGCTGATCCAGACCATCAAGGAGAACGAGGCGCTGCGGCGCATGCCGGTCATCGTCTACACCGGCAAGGAGCTGTCGAGGGAGGAGCAGAACGGCCTCGCCCAGCTTGCCGACACCGTCATCGTCAAGGACGTGCGCTCGCCCGAGCGGCTACTCGACGAGACGGCCCTCTTCCTGCACCGGGTGGAAGCCAGCCTGCCGGAGGTCAAGCGCCGCATGCTGCGCACGCTCGCCCATGGCGATCCACTGCTCAAGGGGCGCCGGGTGCTGGTGGTCGACGACGACGTGCGCAACATCTTCGCCATCACCTCGGTGCTCGAGCGGCACGAGATGGAGGTGAAGTACGCGGAGAACGGCCACGACGCCCTGGCGCGGCTGGCCGAGGAGGACGGCATCGACGCGGTGCTGATGGACATCATGATGCCGGAGATGGACGGCTACGAAGCGATGCGCCGCATCCGCCAGCAGCCGAAGTTTAAGAACCTGCCCATCATCGCGCTCACCGCCAAGGCGATGAAGGGCGATCGCGAGAAGTGCATCCAGGCAGGGGCCTCGGACTATGTCACCAAGCCGGTCGATCCGGACCAGCTCATCTCCCTGCTGCGGGTGTGGCTCTATCGCTGAGGTGGTGGGCGTGGGGACGACGGTCGATGCGGGGGACGACCTCCAGGAGCTCGAGCTCGACCTGCTGCTGACCGGCATCGCGCGGCGCTGGGGGTACGACTTCCGCCAGTACTCTCCAGCGTCGTTGCGCCGCCGCGTGCGCAAGGCGATGCACAACGAGGCAGTGGGCAGCCTGTCGGCCCTGCAGGAGCGCGTGCTGCACGATCCCGACGCGCTGCAGCGCTTCCTCTCCTGCGTCTCGGTGCAGGTGACCGGCATGTTTCGCGACCCGCACGTCTACCGGGCGCTGCGGCGTCAGGTGCTGCCGATGCTGCGCACCTACCCCTTCGTGCGCATCTGGCACGCCGGCTGCTCGACCGGTGAAGAGGTGTATTCGATGGCCATCCTCCTCGCCGAGGAGGGGCTGCTGGAGAAGAGCCGCATCTATGCCACCGACATCAGCGACGAGCTGCTGCGCCGGGCGCGCAAGGGTGTCTACTCGCTGCGTGGCATGCAGGAGTACACCTCGGCCTACCATCGCGCCGGCGGCAAGGGGGACTTCTCGTCTTACTACCTGGCGGACCACGAGAGTGCCATCTTGCGCGAGGAGCTGCGGCGCCACATCGTCTTCTCGCAGCACAACCTGGTCTCCGACGGCTCCTTCAACGAGTTCCACCTCATCGTCTGCCGCAACGTGATGATCTACTTCTCCGAGGCCCTGCGCGAGCGCGTGCACCAGCTCTTCCACGACAGCCTGGTCACCTTCGGCGTGCTGGCGGTGGGAGTCAAGGAGTCACTGCGCTACTCGCGCTACGCCGACCGCTACGAGCCGCTGGTCGAGAGCCTGGGCATCTACCGGAGGGTGCGGTGAAGGCGCCGGCGCCGGGCGGCGACTTCGACCTGGTGGTGGTCGGCGCCTCACTGGGGGGCCTGACGGCGCTGCGCCAGCTCCTGGCGGCGCTGCCGCAGGACTTCGCCGCCGCCGTTGCCATCGTCCAGCACCGGCGGCCCGACGCCGAGTCGGCGCTGGCGTCGCTGCTCGCCGCGGCGTGCCTGCTGCCGGTGTGCGAGCCGCGCGACCGCGAGCCCCTGCGGTCGGGCTCTGTCTACCTCGGTCCCGCCGGCTATCACCTGCTGGTCGAGCCGGGCCGGCTCGCCCTCTCCCTCGAGGGCCCGGTCTCCTGGGCCCGGCCGT
>DASYUP010000506.1:0-8761 GCA_036001185.1 Thermoanaerobaculia bacterium | reverse complement strand
ACCCCTCTCCGCGTTAGCGCGGAGAGGGGTGCTTCGCCCGGCTCGCCAGCCCCGCAACGGCCGCCGCTGCCAGACCCCTCCCGCCATTCCGGTCGTTCTTCCGCGCGTTCTTCCGCGCGCCAGCGCCGTGGGATAATTCGTCGCCATGGCGCAAGCGGTAGCCATCGAGAAACCGCGGCAGGCCGAGCCCTACCGTCCCCGCCACCCGGTGCGGCTGATCACCGCCGCCGCCCTCTTCGACGGCCACGACGCCGCCATCAACATCATGCGCCGGCTGCTGCAGGCCTCCGGCGCCGAGATCGTCCACCTGGGGCACAACCGCAGCGTCGCCGAGATCGTCGCCGCCGCCTTGCAGGAGGACGCCCAGGGAGTGGCGATCACCAGCTACCAGGGCGGCCACGTCGAGTTCTTCACCTACCTGCGCCAGCTGCTCGACGAGCGCGGGGCGCGCCACGTGCGCATCTACGGCGGCGGCGGCGGCGTCATCGTGCCGGCCGAGATCGAGGAGCTGCACGCGCGCGGCATCGACCGCATCTTCAGCCCCGAAGATGGCCGCCGCATGGGGCTGCAGGGAATGATCGATGCCGTTCTCGCCGGCTGCGACTACGACCCCGGCGAGCTGGCGGTGCCGCCCGAGGCGGAGGCCTTCCAGCGTCTGGCCCGCGAGATCACCCTCGTCGAGCTCGGCCGCCGGCGGCCGGTGATCGCCTGGGCCAGCGCGCGCGAGGCGCGGGCGGCAGGCGCAACCCAGGCGGCCGCGGTGGTCGGCCTCACCGGCACCGGCGGGGCGGGCAAGAGCAGCCTCACCGACGAGCTGGTGCTCCGCTTCGTGCAGGACTTCCCCGAGCGGCGGGTGGCGGTGCTGTGCGTCGATCCCACCAAGCGCCGCTCCGGCGGCGCCCTGCTCGGTGACCGTATCCGCTTCAACACCGCCAGGCACCCGCGCGTCTACCTGCGCTCGCTCGCCACGCGTGGCGCGCGCGGCGAGGTCTCCGAGGCCCTGCGCGACGCCCTCGCCACCGTGCAGGAGAGCGGCCTCTTCGACCTCGTCTTCCTGGAGACGGCGGGCATCGGCCAGGGTGACAGTGCCGTCGTCGACCTCTGCGACCTCTCGCTCTACGTCATGACGGCGGAGTTCGGTGCCCCTTCGCAGCTCGAGAAGATCGAGATGCTCGACTACGCCGACCTGGTGGCGATCAACAAGTTCACCCGGCGCGGGAGCGAAGATGCGCTGCGCGCGGTGCGCAAGCAGTTCCAGCGCAACCACCGGCTGTTCGACGTCGCCGCCGAGACGCTGCCGGTCTTCGGCACCAGCGCCGCCCACTTCCACGATCCCGGCGTCAACGCTCTCTACGCCCACCTGATCGACCGGCTCGTCGAGCGGCTGGAGCTGCCGTGGACGAGCCACTTCCAGCCCGGGCCGGAGCGCACCACCGACAGCGGCCAATACGTCATCCCGGCGCAGCGCGAGCGCTACCTCAGCGAGATCAGCGAGCGCTGCCGTGCCTACCGCCGCTGGGCGGAGGAGCAGGCGGAGATCGCGGCGGAGCTCGAGGGGATCGAGCGGGCGACGGCGATCCTCGAGCGCCGAGGTAACGCCAGCGACGGGTCATCGCGAGGAGCGCAGCGACGAAGCGATCTCGGCGTCGAGATCGCCACGGGCCCTTCCGGCCCTCGCGATGACGGGTCGGTGGTCGCCGAGCTGCGCGCCGAGCGCGACCGCCTGCAGGTTCGTCTCGACCCTGCCTGCCGCCGCCTGCTCGCCGAGTGGCCGCAGTGGGAGGCCGCCTACCGAGCCGACCACTATCGCTACGAGGTGCGCGGCCGCGAGGTGGTGGTGGACAACTACCGCCAGACGCTGTCCGACACCCCCGTGCCGAAGGTGGCGCGCCCACGCTACCGCAGCGCCGGCGACCGGTTGCTCTGGCGCCTGCTGGAGAACGTGCCCGGCGAGTTCCCCTTCACCGGCGGGGTCTTCCCCTTCAAGCGCACGCAGGAGGATCCCACGCGGATGTTCGCTGGCGAAGGGCCGGCGGAGCGCACCAACCGGCGTTTCCACTACCTCGCTGACGGGCAGCCGGCGAAGCGGCTGTCGACCGCCTTCGACTCCATCACCCTCTACGGCGAGGACCCCGACTGGCGACCCGACATCTACGGCAAGATCGGCGAGAGCGGCGTCTCGGTGTGCACCGTCGAGGAGGCGGAGCAGCTCTACGCCGGCTTCGACCTCTGCGACCCCACCACCTCGGTGTCGATGACCATCAACGGCCCGGCGCCGACGGTGCTCGCCTTCTTCTTCACCACCGCCATCCGCCAGCAGTGCCGCCGCTTCCTGCGCCAGCAAGGGCGCCTCGACATCGGCGAGGAGGAGTGCCTGCATCCCGACCACCGGCGCGGCAGCAGCTGGGAGGACGTGCGGGCGCTGCTCGCTGACGACGAGTACGCGCGCGTGGCAGCGGCGACCTTGAAGCAGGTGCGCGGCACCGTGCAGGCCGACATCCTCAAGGAGGACCAGGGACAGAACACCTGCATCTTCTCGATCGAGTTCGCCCTGCGCATGATGGGCGACGTGCAGCAGTTCTTCATCGACCGCCAGGTGCGCAACTTCTACAGCGTGTCGATCAGCGGCTACCACATCGCCGAGGCAGGGGCGAACCCTATCCACCAGCTCGCCTTCACCCTCGCCAATGGCTTCACGTACGTCGAGCTCTACCGCGCCCGCGGTATGAGCGTCGACGACTTCGCGCCCAACCTGTCGTTTTTCTTCAGCAACGGCATGGACAGCGAATACTCGGTGATCGGCCGCGTCGCCCGTCGCGTCTGGGCAGTGGCGGTGCGCGACCTCTATGGCGGCAACGAGCGCAGCCAGAAGCTCAAGTACCACATCCAGACCAGTGGCCGCAGCCTGCACTCGATGGAGATCGAGCTCAACGACATCCGCACCACGTTGCAGGCGCTGCTCGCCACCTTCGACAACGCGCAGAGCCTGCACACCAACGCCTACGACGAGGCGATCACCACGCCGACCGAGGAGTCGGTGCGGCGGGCGATGGCGATCCAGCTGATCATCAACCAGGAGTTCGGGCTCAGCTTCTGCGAAAACGCCACGCAGGGGAGCTTCGTCGTCGAGGAGCTCACCGACCTGGTGGAGCAGGCGGTGCTCGGCGAGTTCGACCGCATCAGCGAGCGGGGCGGCGTGCTGGGGGCGATGGAGCTGCAGTACCAGCGCGGCCAGATCCAGGACGACTCGCTGAAGTACGAGATGCTCAAGCACTCGGGCGAGCTGCCGGTGGTGGGCGTCAACACCTTCCTGCCGCACAGCAAGGAGGAGGCGAGCCCGATCCGCGAGGTGCAGCTGTCGCGCGCCTCGACGGCCGAGAAGGAGGCCTGCATCGCCCGCCTGCAGGCCTTCCAGCAGCGCCACGCCGCGGCTGCCGCCGGTGCCCAGTCGCGGTTGCAGCAGGCCGCCACCGCGGGCGGCAATCTCTTCGCCGCCCTCATGGAAGCGGTCGAGCACTGCAGCCTGGGGCAGATCACCCACGCGCTCTACGCGGTGGGCGGCGAGTACCGGCGCAACATCTGAGGGCGGCGCGCCGGCGGCGGGTGGACGGCAGGCCGGACTGAGCAATAATCGTCCCGCCGCGATGCCCGACCTGCCGCAGCTCTCCCGCTCACTGCTGGCCTACACGATGTGGGCCGATCACGAGTTCCTCGAGGCGCTCTCGCGACTGCCGCCCGCGCACCTGACGGTCGCCACCGGTACCAGCTTCGGCAGCCTGCTCGGCACGCTCGCCCACGTGCTGGGCTCCGAGAAGGTGTGGCTGGGGCGCTTCGTCGGCGCCCCCCTCGATCGCTACCCCGAGGTGAGCGACTGGCCCGACCTCGCCGCCGTGCGGTCTGGTTTCGAGGAGCTCTGGCCGGAGATGGAGTTCTTCCTCGCCAGCGTCAGCGAGGATCAGCTACTCGGCGAGATCGCCTGGATCTCGCGCGGCGGCAACAGCTACCGGCGCCCCATGTGGGAAGCGTTGGTGCACATGAGCCATCACTCGGCCTACCACCGCGGGCAGCTCACCACCATGCTGCGCCAGCTCGGCCACCAGCCGCCGACCACCGATCTCATCGGCTACTTCGCCAATCATTGACGTCGGCGCGCGGCGCCCGGGTGCTCCCGCGATCCCTTCACCCCTGTTACACTTGCGCGCAGATGCCGGAGGAGGGTCGTGATGGGTAAGCGGATCCTGCTGGCCGACGACAGCGTCACCATCCAGAAGGTCGTCGAGCTGACCTTCATGGACGAGGACTACGAGGTCGTCGCGGTCAGCAACGGCGACGACGCGGTGGCGCGCCTGGCCGAGACCAATCCCGACCTGGTGATCGCCGACGTGCACATGCCGGGGTCGGACGGCTTCGAGGTGGCCCGTCGGGTCAAGCAGTGGCGAGCCTTCACCCCGGTGCTCTTGCTGGTGGGGACCTTCGAGCCCTTCCAGGAGGAGGACGCCAAGCGCTCGGGGGCCGATGGCTACCTGAAGAAGCCCTTCGACTCCCAGGAGTTGCTGCGCCGCGTCGAGGAGCTGCTGACCGCCGCGGCCTCCGCCGGCGCTGGGCAGGGCGCCACCGTCGCCGACGAGATGGTGAGCTGGCAGGCGCCCGAGGCGGCGCTCGAGCCGGAGGGCGCGGGCGAGCTCTACGGCGGCGGCGCCGCCAGCGACGAACCCGCCGGACCGCTCGGCCAGGCGGTCCCCGAGGAGCTGGTGCTCGAGGCGAGCCCCTGGACTGAGGCCGAGGAGAACGCGCCGGCCGAGCAGGCGCCTCCGCCGGCGGCCCCGTCGCCGCGCCCGGCGCCCCAGGCGCGGCCGCCCGCCGCTGCCCCAGCGCCGGCCAGCGCGGCCCGCGGCGCCGACGGCGGCCTTTCCGAGGCGGACGTCGACCGCATCGCTCGCCGCGTCGTCGAGCTGCTCGGCGAGCAGCTGGTCCGCGAGGTGGCCTGGGAGGTGGTTCCCGACATGGCCGAGCTGGTCATCAAGGACCGCATTCGCGAGCTCGAGCGCCAGCTCGAGAGCCCCTGAGTTAGCCGTCCCCTCACCCTGAGTTAGCCGTCCCCTCACCCTGGGTCAGCCGTCCCCTCACCCTGACCCTCTCCCCTGACCGGGGAGAGGGCACCGCAGGTTAGCCGTCCCCTCACCCTGCCCCTCTCCCCTGACCGGGGAGAGGGCACCCCACCCGACCCCTTGCTTGCGAACCGTGGGGGAGAGGTAACCCGGTGGGGAGACAGTCGTCGCTTAACGGGGCCGCAATCGGCGCCAGCGCGCTCTCGTACAATACGCCCCCCATGGCGCCGCCTGAGGAAATGCAGAAGGTCTTCGACCCCGTCGCCTACGAGGCGAGGTGGCAGCGCTACTGGCGGGAGGGGTCGTTTTTCCGCGCCGAGGCGCCCTCCGAGCGCCCGAGCTTCTGCATCATGATCCCGCCGCCCAACGTCACCGGGCGGCTGCACATGGGGCACGCGCTGCAGTCGACCCTGCAGGACCTGCTGACCCGCTGGAAGCGGATGCAGGGGTTCAACGCCCTCTGGCTGCCCGGCACCGACCACGCCGGCATCGCCACGCAGCTGATGGTGGAGCGCGAGCTGGTCAAGGAGGGCACCTGCCGCCAGCAGCTCGGCCGCGAGGTCTTTCTCGAGCGGATGTGGGCCTGGAAGGAGCTCTATCAGGGCAACATCCGCCAGCAGCTCGAGATGTTGGGGGCGAGCTGCGACTGGACGCGCGAGCGCTTCACCCTCGACGAGGGGCTGTCGCGGGCGGTGCGGGTGGCCTTCGTGCAGCTCTACCGCGAGGGGCTCATCCAGCGCGGCGAATACATGGTCAACTGGTCGCCGCTGCTGGAGACCGCCATCTCCGACCTCGAGGTGGAGATGCGCCCGGTGCGCGGCAAGCTCTACCACGTCGCTTACCCGCTGGAGGGGAGCGAGGCAGCCGCCGGGGATGCCAATCGGCTGGTGGTGGCGACCACCCGCCCGGAGACCATGCTGGGCGATACCGCCCTGGCGGTGAATCCCGACGACGAGCGCTACCGCCACCTGATCGGCAAGACGGCGATCCTGCCCATCCTCGGCCGGCGGCTGCCGATCGTCGGCGACGCCGCCGTCGAGCCCGGCTTCGGCACCGGCGTGCTGAAGATCACGCCGGCGCACGACCCGCACGACTTCGCCATCGGCCAGCGCCACAACCTCCCGGCAGTGCAGGTCATCGACAAGCGCGGCAAGATGACCGCTGAGGCGGGCGAAGGGTTCGCCGGCCTCGACCGCGCCGAGGCGCGCATCAGGGTGGTGGAGCGCCTGCAGGCCGACGGTCTGCTGGTCAAGGTCGAGGAGCACGAGCACAACGTCGGCCACAGCCAGCGCAGCGGCGAGCCGGTCGAGCCGCTGATCTCCACGCAATGGTTCTGCAACGTCGAGGGGATGGCGCGGCAGGCGCTCGACGCGGTGCGCGAGGGGCGCCTGGCGCTGGTGCCCGACAGCTGGGTGAAGACCTGGGAGCACTGGCTGGAGAACATCAAGCCCTGGTGCATCTCGCGGCAGCTCTGGTGGGGTCATCAAATCCCCGCCTGGTACACGCCCGATGGCCGCTGCATCGTCGCCCATGACGTGGCAGAGGCGGCGCGGCTGGCGGGTACCAGCGAGCTGGTGCAGGACCCCGACGTGCTCGACACCTGGTTCTCGTCGGCCCTGTGGCCCTTCTCGACTCTCGGCTGGCCCGACGACACCCCCGAGCGCCGTACCTTCTATTCC
Source organism: Thermoanaerobaculia bacterium (assembly GCA_036001185.1). GTDB lineage: Bacteria > Acidobacteriota > Thermoanaerobaculia > Multivoradales > JAIOJS01 > DASYQD01. The sequence goes on along the minus strand of DASYUP010000506.1, from coordinate 1,974 downwards.
ACCGACGTGCTGGTCACCGGCTTCGACATCCTCTTCTTCTGGGTGGCGCGGATGGTCATGTTCGGCCTCCACTTCACCGGCACCGAGCCCTTCCATGCCGTGCACCTCACCGGCCTGGTGCGCGACGCCGAGGGGCAGAAGATGTCGAAGACCAAGGGCAACATTCTCGATCCCGAGGAGCTGATCCACGAATACGGCGCCGACGCGCTGCGCTTCACTCTCGCCGCCCTCGACAGCCCCGGCCGCGACATCCCGGTCGACCGCGGGCGCATGGCGGGGTACCGCGCCTTCGGCAACAAGATCTGGAACGCCACCCGTTTCAGCCTGTCGAAGGTGGGGGAGGCGCGCGTGGCGGCGAGCCGGGACGGCCAGCCGGAGCTCGCCACGGACGACCTGGCGGCACCCGAGCGCTGGATCCTCTCGCGCCTCTCGCGCACCGCCGCCGAGGTCAACAAGCAGCTCGAGCTGTTCCGCTTCGACGAGGCCTGCAGCCGGCTCTACCACTTCTTCTGGGGCGAGCTGTGCGACTGGTACATCGAGCTCAGCAAGCCGGCGCTGTCGGGCGACGCCCCGCGGCCGCGGGTGGCCGAGGTGCTGCTCACCGTGCTCGAGCGCAGCCTGCGGCTGCTGCACCCGGTGATGCCGCACCTCTCCGAGGAGCTCTGGCAGCGGCTGCCCGGCCACGAGGCCGTGCACCCGCAGACCATCGCGCTCGCTCCCTATCCGGCGGCGGTGCCGGGGTGGGAGGACGACGCGGTCGAGGCGCAGGTGGAGGCGCTGATCGCCGCCGTTACCCGCGTGCGGGCGCTGCGCGCCGAGCTGTCGCTGCCGCCGAAGGCGCCGGTCGTGCTCTACCTGGCGGCGGAGGGAGAGCTCGACGCCTTCCTGCGCCAGCACGAGCCGCTGCTGCGCTTCCTGCTGCGGCCGCAAGAGCTGCGCTTTGCGGCTCCTCCCGAAGGTGTGCCCCAGGACCTCGTCGGCGGCGTGCGGCTGGGCCTGCAAGGGGGCGCGGTGGCGCTCGATGCGCAAGAGCGGCAGCGCCTCGCGGGAGAGCTCGCCAAGCTGGAGACCGCCATTGCCGGCGCCGAGTCGCGCCTCGGCGACGCGGCCTTCCTCGGCAAGGCGCCCGGGCCGGTGGTGGAGCAGCAGCGGCAGCGGCTGCGCGAGATGCAGGCGCGGCGGCAGCAGCTGCGCCAGGGCCTGGAGGCGTGAAGCCTGGATGGCTGCCTTCTGGATGCGCCAAGGCTCGAGGCAGAGAGCGGCTTGACCGAGCCCACCTTCGGCGCGTTGGTGGGGGAGGTCCGCAGGCGGCGCCGTGAGTCCTTCGACGACGGTTCGGCGCTGCCGGCCTCGGCCCTCAACCTGGCGGTGCTGCGCCGGGTCGACTCGACCAACGATCTGGCGCGCCGCATCCGGCGGGAGCTCGCCGTCGACGACATCACGGTGTCGGCGTCGGCGATGCTCGCCTTCGAGCAGACGGCCGGACGCGGCAGGCAGGGACGGCGCTGGCTGAGCCCGCCGGGGCGCGGCGTCTACGCCACGCTGGTCACCCGTCTCGCCGCCGAGGAGCGCCTGCCGGTGCTGCCGCTGGCCGTCGGCGCCGCGCTCGCCGACGCCATCGACCCCCATCTGCTGCGCCCTTGCCTGCTCAAGTGGCCCAACGACCTGGTGGTGGGCGGGCGCAAGGTGGGGGGCGTGCTCGTCGAGTCGGCCGTGCGCGAGGGCTCGCCGCCCGACCTCATCGTCGGCTTCGGGGTCAATTGGGGCCAGCGGCGGGAAGAGCTGCCGGTGGCGGAGGCGACCTCGCTCCTCCTCGAGGGCGCCAAGGTGACCCTCCCCGAGCTGGCGTGGGAGCTGGTGCAGGCGGTGGCCGCCGAGCTCGCGCGCGACGAGCCGCGGGCGATCACCGTCGAGCGCTGGCTGGCGCGTTCCGTCCATCGCACCGGCGACCGGCTCGTCTGCCGGCAGCCGGGA
>DASYUP010000505.1:0-5449 GCA_036001185.1 Thermoanaerobaculia bacterium | reverse complement strand
GCTGGGCCCAGATGTCGCCGGGGATGCGCTCCGACAGCAGGCCGGCGGAGAACAGCTCGCGCTTGCTGGAGGCGTTGATGCTGCTCCCCCAGTAGAGATTCACCTCGTGGTGAAGCACCCGCGAGAGCCAGACCAGCAGCTCGTCGTCGAGCGCCGTCTCGAGACCGAAGCCGGGCTCGAGCGACAGCACGTATTCGCCGAGCACCTGCTGGGCCGAGCGCACGGCCGCCTCGCCGGCGGCCCGCTGCTCGGCTTGCAGGCGCTCGCCGAGGTTGCGCAGCAGCAGCACGTTGAGGGCGGCGAGCGGCACCAGCAGCAGGAGACCGTAGACCAGCAGCAGCCGCTTCGAATACGAGCGCACCGCCCGCCGCAGAAGGCCGCGGAAGGAGGCCCGCGTGAGGGCGAGGAGCGCCGCCAGCAGTGTCGCCGCTACCACCAGCAGCAGCATCGAGAGGGCCAGCGAGCCGACCTCCTCGAGACCCTGCCAGGAGCCGAGGACTGGCAGGAAGAGCACCGCGGTACCGCGGCCCTGGGAACCCGCCACCGCCCATGCCTCCCCCTCCGGGGTGACGACGCGCGTCGCCCCGCGCGAGCGCAGCACCGGCGGCAGCGGCGGCGCCTCGCGCCAGGGGGAGATCTCGGCCTCGCCGCCCGGACCGTAGAGCCCGAAGCGAACGCCGGGCGGCAGCCCGGTCGGCCCTCGCGCCTCGGGGCCGCCGCGCAGCAGGCCCACGGTGAGGTCCTCGGCGCGGCGGGCGCCGAGTCGGAAGCCGGGCTGCGGCAGCAGCCAGAAGCGGGCGACACCCCAGCTCCTGCCGGCGCTGTGCAACGGCCGCTCGCCGCTGACCAGCAGATCGCGCCAGGAGGGTGGCCCGAGGGAGCCCCAGCGCACCGGATCGCGATCGAGCTCGCCGGCCTCCGTCAGTGGCAGCCCGTAGGAGAAGCCCACCGGCTTGGCGCCATGGGGGACGACCACCAACGCGGTGAGCGCGTTGCCGCGATCGAGCGGCGAGCCGCGCCAGAGCAGGTAGGCAAGGTCGGTCGGCGCCAGCCCGTCGGGCACCCGTGGCACCCGGCGCGCCAGGTCGACGGCGCCGAAGTAGTCGTCGAGCTCGTGCCGGCTGGCGACCTGCTCGCCACGACTCGGGGGCGCCATCCCCGGCAGCAGCCGCGAGGCGAGATCGCGCCGCTGCTCGAAACGGTCGGCCAGCTCCCAGGCGCTCGCCCCCAGCAGTGCGGCGAGGAGGATCAGCGGCAGCAGCCGTTCGAGGTGGAGTCGCCAGTCGGCGCCCGAGATCCACAACGCCATGAGACAGCTCCCGGCGGCGAGCAGCGGCAGCGCCGGCACCGGGTGGTCGTGCAGCGCCGCGGCGAGGAGGAGCAGCAGGGCCGCGCCGGCGGCGAAACGCCCGCGCGCCGCCTCGGGCCGCGCGCTGCGGCCGGCGGCGACCAGCAGCGCCCCGGCGCTGAGCCCGAGCAACCCGATGCGCAGGCCGGCGCCGGCGGCGTCGGTGGCCCAGCTCGCGGTGTCGAGGCTGTCGAGCGTCTCGGCCCCGAGCCCATGCTGCACGGCGTAGGTGAGCGCCACCAGCCCACCGGCGACGAGCCCACCCAGCGTCGCCGCAACGGCGGGCCGCTGCTGCCTGCCTCCCCAGTGCCAGCCCGCGGCGGCGACCGCCAGACCGGTGAGGAGAGCCACCAGCGACCAGGTGGGCGCGCCGGCCGCCGCCCCACCGGCCATCGCCGCCGCGACGGCCAGCGCCGCGACGCTGGTCGAGCCGTGGCCGGGGGGCACCGCGGTGTCCCAAAGAACCGCGAGAGCGACCGCCCGCATCGCCGCCAGCGTGAGCAGCGCGAGGGCGAGGGCGATCCCCGCCACCGCCGGCGCGTAGCCGACCACCAGCGGCCGCAACGCCGGCAGCCGCTCGACCGCCATTCCCGGGGCTCGCGGGCCGCTGATCACCAGCGCGCCCGGTGCCGCCTCCACCGGGCTGTCGATGGGCGACCAGCGATATGCCTGAGGCGGCAGCCATCCCGGTGGGTCGAACGGCAGCCGCGCGGTCTCGAAGCTGCGGCCGGCGACGATCCGCCACGGCCGGGGCGCCGACGACAGCGGCGCCACCGCCAGCAGGGTGGCGGCACCGAAGCCCGCCCGGAACTCGTAACCCTGTCGCGGTAGCTGCTCGGGTGCCGGCTCGTGGAGCAGGCCGCTGCCCTCCCACACCAGCGGCTGGCCGTCGGGGTCGACCAGCAGCAGCGTGAGGTCGGGGTGTCCGTGCGCCAGGAGGGCGGCGAGTCGACGATGCGTCTCCAGACGCTCGGCGAGGTTGGCGGGCGGCCGCGGCACCGCCCGCGCGCCGGCGGCGGCGTGGCCGGCGATGTCGCGCCAGAGCGCGGCGTAACGCGGAGTCGCCTCGGCCACCCACGAGGCGGCGCTAGGCGACGGCAGGCGCAGGGCGATCCCGGCGCTGGCGAGGGCGAGCGCCGCCAGCAGCACCAGCGGGACCGCCGCGGCCGCTTCACGACGCGACGGCCGCCGCCAGAGCCAGAGCAGCAGCAGGGCGGCGACGAGCCCGCCGCCGAGCAGTGGCGGCAGCGCCAGCCCGGCGGGCGCCGCCAGCAACGGCAGAGTGTCGAGCAACGGCCGCGGCCGCGGCGGTCGCGCCGGCACCAGCGGCGGCAGCGAGGGCGCCGGCGATCCTGCCGCCAGCGATCCCGGCGGCGGCGCTCCAGGCGGCGGATCAGGCGGCCGGGACGCCGCGGGCTCGGCGGCCGTCGCTACTCCTCCGCAAGCGACGGCAGGTCGACGCCGTGCTCGCGCCCGAAGCGGATGGCCTCGTCGTAGCCCGCGTCGGCGTGCCGCACCACTCCCATGCCGGGGTCGCCGGTGAGCACGCGCTCGAGGCGGCGGGCAGCGGCGGGCGTGCCGTCGGCGACGATCACCATCCCGGCGTGCAGCGAGTAGCCGATGCCGACGCCGCCGCCATGGTGCACCGACACCCAGGTGGCGCCGTTGACGGCATTGAGCAGCGCGTTGAGCACCGGCCAGTCGCCGATGGCGTCGGAGCCGTCGCGCATCCCTTCGGTCTCCCGGTTGGGCGACGCCACCGAGCCGCAGTCGAGGTGGTCGCGGCCGATGACGATCGGCGCCTTGACCCGGCCGCTCGCCACCAGCTCGTTGAACAGCAGCCCCGCCTTGGCGCGATCGCCATACCCCAGCCAGCAGATGCGGGCCGGCAGCCCCTGGAAAGCCACCCGCTGCTGCGCCATGCGGATCCAGCGGTGCAGCGGGCGGTCGTCGGGGAAGGCAGCGAGGATCGCCTCGTCGGTCTGCTGCAGGTCTGCCGGATCACCCGACAGCACCACCCAGCGAAACGGCCCCTTACCCTCGCAGAAGAGGGGGCGGATGAACAGCGGTACGAAGCCGCCGATGGCGAAGGCATCGATGACCCCCGCCTCGCGCGCCTGGCCGCGGAGGTTGTTGCCGTAGTCGAAGGTGACCGCCCCGCGCCGCTGCAGCTCGAGCATGGCGCGCACGTGCGCCGCCATCGTCGCCATGGCGCGGCGCACGTACTCCTGCGGGTCGCGGGCGCGCAGCTCGAGGGCGGCGGGCAGCGACAACCCCTGCGGCACGTACCCCTCGAGCGCGTCGTGCGCCGAGGTCTGGTCGGTGAGCGCGTCGGGGGTGATGCCGAGCTCGAGCAGCCGCTGCAGCAGGTCCACGGCGTTGGTCTCGACGGCGATCGACAGCGCCCGCCGCGCGTCGCGGGCGGCGAGGGCGCGCTGGATGCCGGTCTCGAGGTCGGGCGCCACCTCGTCGAGGTAGCGGGTGTCGAGCCGCCGCCGCACGCGCGTGGGGTCGACCTCGGCCACCAGGCATACGCCCTCGTTCATGGTCACCGCGAGGGGCTGCGCGCCCCCCATGCCACCGAGCCCGGCGGTCACCGCCAACCGTCCGGCGAGAGAGCCGCCGAAGTGCTGGCGAGCGCACTCGGCGAGGGTCTCGTAGGTCCCCTGCAGGATCCCCTGCGTGCCGATGTAGATCCAGGAGCCGGCGGTCATCTGGCCGAACATCGTCAGGCCGAGGCCCTCGAGCCGGCGGAACTCGTCGGCGGTGGCCCACTTGGGCACCAGCAGCGAGTTGGCGATCAGCACCCGCGGCGCGTCTTCGTGGGTGCGAAAGACGGCCACCGCCTTGCCCGACTGGACGAGCAGGGTCTCGTCGCTGCCCAGCCGTCGCAGGGTGGCGACGATGGTGTCGAACGCCGGCCAGCTGCGCGCCGCCCGCCCCGAGCCGCCGTAGACGATGAGGTCCTGCGGGCGCTCGGCCACCTCGGGGTCGAGGTTGTTCATCAGCATGCGCAGCGCCGCCTCCTGCTGCCAGCCGCGGCAGGAGAGCTCGGTGCCGCGCGGGGCGCGCACCACGCGGTCGCTGTGGGTCACCGCCGGCGAGGCGTCGAGGGTCGCCATGCCCCTGATTCTAGAACTCCGCCGCCCCGGCACCGAGCGGCGCGGCGGCGGCGATCAGCCGCCGCCGCAGACGGGGTGCCCCTCGAGGCGCGCGAGGGCGGCGCAGGGATCGACGCGCGGCGACCCGCCACCGTCGCGCTGTCCAGACGCCACCAGCAGCTGCCGCACCTCCGCCGGCGTGAGGCCGGGGCGCCGCTCGAGCAGCAGGGCCACCACGCCGGCGACGTGGGCGGCAGCGAAGGAGCTGCCGCTGAAGAAGTCGTACGTCCCGTGCGGCGCCGTGCTCAGCACGTCGACCGCCGGCCCGACGAGCGGGGCGCCGCTGCCGGCGGTGGCGGCCGCCGGGGGCCGCTCGCCGGCGCGCGTCTCGGCGCCCACCGCGAGGACGCCGTCGCGCGAGGCCGGGAAGCCGCCGTCCGTCAGCGAGCCGTCGAAGGCGGCCACCACCACCGTGCGGCGCTCGATGGCAGCACCCAGCAGCTTTGAGAGAAAGGGGTCGGCGGGTCCAGTGAGACTGAGGTTGAGCACCTGCACGCCGGCGCCGAGCGCGGCATCGACCGCCCGCGCCAGGGTGTAGCTGTCGCACACCGCCTGCCGTGACGCCGGTGGGTCCTGCCAGCAGGCCTTGAAGCCGTAGAGCAGCGCTTCCGGCGCCACGCCGACGATACCGATCTGGTTGTTGGCCGAGGCGGCGAGGATGCCCGCCACGGCAGTGCCGTGGACGTCGCTGGTGAAGCTGCGCTCGCCGCTTTCGACGTAGTTGCCGGCACCGGCCACGCGGCCCCGCAGATCGGGATGGTCGAGGTCGATCCCGGTGTCGACGATGCCCACCTTGACCCCCTTGCCGGTGGTGACGCGGTGGGCCGCCGGCAGCGACAGCTCGGTGAGGCCGCGCTGGAGGTCGGCATAGGGGTCGTTGTAGGCGCCCTTCGGTTGTTCCTCTCCGAGCACGCGGAAGCGCTGCACCGGCTGCGCCACC
>DASYUP010000504.1:0-5928 GCA_036001185.1 Thermoanaerobaculia bacterium | reverse complement strand
GCCGATCTCGCCGAAACGCCACAGCGCGCTGGGACCAGGGGCGAGGCAGAGCGCCGCGGCTGCAAGCGCGACCAGCGGCTGCAGCAGCGGACGACCGCCGGGCTCGCCACGCCGCCAGGCCAGCACCGCCGCCAGGGCGAGGCCTGCGAGCAGTAGCGTGGTCGCCCGCCACGCCCCCGGTGCGCCGAGCAGCGGCAGCAGCCCGAAGCCACCCGCCAGCGAGCCGGCAATGGCGCCCGCCGTGTTGCTCGCCGCCACCAGCCCCGTCTGCACCGCCACCTCGCGCCGGCCCGTCCCCAGCAGCGCCACCAGCAGCGGAAACTGATAGCCCGCCACCAGCGACGGCGGCACCACCACGATCCCACCCACCACCAGCCATCCCGCCACCATCCCGCCGAAGCCGAAGGCGCCGAGGGTGCGCAGGGCGGAGGCGAGCACCGCCAGCCGGAAGCTCAGCGCCAGCGGCACGACGAGCAAGAGCGCCTCGAGCGCGCAGGTGCTGGCGAAGGCTCCGAGCGACGGCGGCCGTCGCCGCGCCACCGCACCGTAGAGCAGGCCGCCACCGCCGATGCCCAGCAGCGCCAGCAGCAGGATCAGGCCAAAGGTGTACGTCGTCCCCCCCAGCAGCGGCGCCAGCACCCGATACCAGACCAGCTCCATGAGGAAGAAGGCGAACCCCACGAGCCCCGCCGCCACCAGCACGAGCGCCAAGGGTGCCGCCGCCGCGCGTGCCGCCGGCGTCTCGCTCGTCTCCTCGCCCCCTTCCGCCAACGCCTCCCCCGCTGCCCCTACTCCCCGCCGCGCCAGCGACAGCGCCACCATCCCCACCAGCACGTCCAGCAGCGCCGCCACCCACAGGCTCTTGCGCTGTCCCAGGTGCTCGAGCATCACGAACGTCGTCAGCCCCGCCCCGGCCACCGCTCCCAGCGTGTTGCAGCCGTACAGCCACCCCAGCGAGCGCCGCGCCGGGTCGCCACTGCCCATGGCCGCCCGCGCCACCGCCGGCAGCGTCCCCCCCATCGCCACCATCGGTACGCCCAGCACCAGCGCCGTCAAGAGCAGCCGCACCACCGTGCCCCCGACCAGACCGAGCGAGGCGCTTCCACCCAGCGCCAGGTAGACCGCCCGCGCCGCCGCGATCGTCCACGGCGACAGACCCGCCCCCAGGCCGGCGACGATCTCCAGGCGGCCGAAGAAGGCCAGCGGCTGCGCCGACCGCTCCGCCCGCCGGCCCAGCAGCAGCCCTCCCACCCCCAGCCCGCCCATGAACACCGCCAGCACCGCCGCCGACGCCGGCGTCGAGGCCCCGAACACCAGCCGCAGCTCCCGCAGCCACGCCACCTGGTAGATCAGCGCGCACAGGCCCGAGGCGAAGACCAGCCCCGCCACGCCCCAACGCTGGCGCGCCGCCGCTACCATCTCACCGGCAGCCGCAGGCGCCGGTCCTCGCGGTCGTGCCAGAGGACGTACCCTTCGCGACGCCCGAACAGGTAGAGGTCGCGCAGCACCTCGACGTCGCGCCGGCAGTACGCCTCGACGAGGTCGAGCCGTCCCTCGCGAACCCAGGCCAGGCTCTGCAGGCCGTCGGCCGACTTGCCCACCCCCAGCGTGGCCCGGGCGAGCGCGTCGAGACGCAGACGGAAGCCGAGCGCACGATGGATCTCTTCCAGTAGGTCGAGGGTGGGAACAAGGCGATTGTAGTCAGCCCCGGTGTAGCCGCCAAGCACGCGATAGTCGAAGCGCCGCACGTTGAAGCCGATGACCAGCCGGGCGCCGCGCAGCGCCGCGGCCAGCGCCCGCGCCTCGCCTTCGCGGAAGACCTCGAAGCGCTCCTCCTCGAGGTGGCAGAGGACGGCGAGCGCGATGCCCATGCGGTGGGCGTTGCCCCAGCCGCCCACCTCGGCCGCCGAGCGCAGCGTCTCGAGGTCGAAGAGCACGGTGCCACCGCCGGGGGCTGGCGGAGGCAGCAGCGGCACCGGCGCGAGGGCCGGCGCGCGCCGCCACCACGAGCGCCAGAGCGCGGCGATGGTGACGCGCAAGCGGGCGAGTGGTGGCACCACCAGCGGCGCGTGGCCGTTGCCGGCGACGGGCATGACGAGCGGCGCCGGCGCCGCGCCGTTGCCGTTGCGCGTGCTCACCGTCGCGCCGGGCGCCGGCTCCTCGCGCTCCTCCGTCGCCGGCGAGTCGCGATCTTCGCTCGCCGTCGATGCGGGCGCCGGTTCAGCCTCCCCGAGCCGCAGCTGCCAGGGCGGCGCGGCTGCCAGCAGCGCCGGCAGCGGCTCCTCGCCCAGCAGCCAGCCGACGGTCCGCCGCGCCCCCGCCTTGTCGAGCGGCCGATTGCCGTTGCCGCACTTGGGAGACTGCACGCACGAGGGGCAGCCGTCCTCGCACGGGCACTCGGCGAGCAGGCGACCGACGCGGCCCAGCAGCTCGGGGAGGGCAGCAAACGCGCGCGCGGCGATCCCCACGCCGCCGGCGTGCCCCTCGTAGACGAAGACCGCCCCACAACCCACCTGCGGGTGAAACGGCGTCGAGATGCCGCCCAGGTCGCCGCGGTCGCACAGCGCCAGCAGCGGCAAGAGCGCGATCGCCGTGTGCTCGGCGGCGTGCAGCGAGCCGAGGAAGTGGTGCGGCCGCCCGTCCTTCGTCAGCGCCAACTCCAAGTCCGGCGTCGCCGCCCACCAGAACCCCATCGTCTCCCACGCCACCTCCGGCAGCTCGAGCTGGTGGCGCGACAGCACCTCGCCGCCGAAGATGCGCTTGCGCTCGTAGCCAACCACCCGCTCGGTCACCCGCAGCCGCCCCAGCCAGGCGGAGAGCGGCCCCGCGTGGCGCTCGCCGCTGACCTCGAGGATGCGGGTGTCCTTCTGCGCCAGCGCGGCGGTGTACCAGTCGACGGCGGCGGGCTCGACGACCGCCCGCGCGCCACCCAGGTCGAGCTCGCGCACCAGGTACTGCCGCCCAGCGTGGAGGTAGATGGCCCCCGGGTGGCACTCGAAGAAGACCCGCAGACCGTCGATCGTGCCCACCACCCGCCCGCTGCCGGCCTCGACGATGGCGAAGGTCTCGCCGCCGCCGCGCAGCGACACCGCGCGATGCGGCCGTGGCCGGCGCGCGTAGAGACGCTCGCCGTCGTCGGAGGCCCGCAGCTCGTGCTCGTCGAGCAGGGCGCTCACCGCGCCGGCGTGACGCTCGAGGTGCTCGCGGTCGGCGGCGCGCTCGAGTGGCATCTCGGCGGCGGCGCAGGGCAGGTGCTGGCGCGCCACCACCGGGTTCTGCGGATCGACCACCAGCGGCTCGCAGGGGCGGCCGAGCAGCTCCTCGGGGTGGCGCACCAGCCACTGGTCGAGGGCGTCGGGAAGCGCCACCAGCGCGGTGATCGACTCACGTCCCTGCCGGCCGACACGCCCCGAGCGCTGCCAGGCGGCCATCACGCTTCCCGGCCACCCCACCAGCATGCAGGCGTCGAGGCCGCCGACGTCGATGCCCAGCTCGAGCGCGGAGGTGGAGATCACTCCCTGCAACCGCCCCTCGAGCAGCTCGCGCTCGATGCGCCGCCGTTCCTCGGGGAGGAAGCCGGCGCGGTAGCTGGCGACGCGCGCGGCGAGGGCCGGCTCCTGCTGGCGCAGCCAGCGGTAGAGCAGCTCGGTGATCCGCCGCGCCTTGGTGAAGACGATCGTCTTCTGCCCTTGCCGCAGCAGCTCGACGAGCAGTGCCAGGGTGGTGGTGTAGGGGCTCGAGCTCGGCTGCACCAGCAGGAAGTGGCGCTCGGCGCGTGGCGCGCCGCTCGTGGCGACGCGGGTGAAGGGCACGCCGGCGAGGGCGGTGGCGAAGGCGTCGGCGTTCTCGGCCGTCGCCGAGGAGGCGATGAGCTGCGGGTTGCCGCCCAGCTCGCGGCAGATGCGCCGCAGGCGCTGCAGCACGTGGTGGACGTGCGAGCCGAAGATGCCGCGGTAGGTGTGGAGCTCGTCGAGGACGATCCAGCGCAGGTCGGCGAGGAAGGGGGCCCAGGTCAGCCACGACGGCAGGATGCCGAGGTGAAGCATGTCGGGATTGGTGATCAGCACCCGCGGCGGGCGGCGGCGCAGCCGGGCGCGCAGGGCCGGCGAGGCGTCGCCGTCGTAGACCGCGCAGTCGGCGTCGAGGCCGGCGGCGGCGGCGAGGGCGGCGAGCTTGCCCCGCTGGTCCTGCCCCAGGGCCTTGAGCGGGAACAGGAAGAGGGCCCGGCCCGGCCCGCCGCGGGCCGCCTCGGCGAGCACCGGCAGGTGGAAGACCAGCGATTTGCCCGAGGCCGTGGGAGTGGTGACGAGGACGTGCTCCCCCCGCCGCAGAGCCGCGAGCCCGGTCGCCTGGTGCGACCACAACCTGGGGGCGCCGGCGGCAGCGAGGGCGGCGGCCAGCGCTGGCGGCAGCTCGAGGTCGCCGAAGGCCGCCGGCTGGCTGGGCAGCCGCAGCACGTGGGCGAGCTGGGGGGCGAGGCGCGGGTGGCGTCGCAGCGCCTCGACGACGGCGGCCGGCGAGCTCGCTTCCGGAGGCTGCATGGTGACGGTGGGCAGTGTATCCGTAGCCCTGCCTGTCGCTCGCCACCCCCGATCCGGTATCCTCGCGGCAGGCACGCGGCGGTCGACGCTCGCGCCCGCCGCGCCCCACGGGCCCTCAGCCCGATGCGAAGTGTGCGGAGCGCGGTGCGCCTGCCGGCGCCAGACTAGGAGCCCTCGCATGACGATCACCGCTTCGCGGTTGCCGCTCGAACCGCCGGCCGCGCCCCGCCAGGGGCTCGGCACCATGGCCACCACCCTCGTCGGTTCGGAGATCCTGCGCATCGCCGGCGAGGTCCGCGCCCTGCGTGAGACCGGCCGCCCGGTGCTCGACCTGACCGTCGGCGACTTCGCGCCAGCGCAGTTCCGCATCCCGGCCCCGCTCGAGGCGGCCATCGCCCGCGCGCTGGCCGCCGGACAGACCAACTACCCACCCTCCGACGGCGTGCCGGCGCTGCGCAAGGCGGTACAAGGCTTCTACGCCGCGGCGCTGGGCCTCGACTACCCGCTCGAGAGCATCCTCGTCGCCGGCGGCGCGCGCCCGCTGCTGTGGGCGACCTTCAGCGCCGTTCTCGATCCCGGCGACGTGGTCGTCTACCCGATCCCGTCGTGGAACAACAACCACTACTGCCACCTGGTCGGCGCCCGCGGCGTGGCGGTCGAGACGCGGGCCGAAGACGGCTTCCTGCCCACCGCCGAGGCCCTCGCCCCGCACCTGCGGGAGGCCTCGCTGCTGGTGCTCAACAGCCCGCTCAACCCGGCCGGCACCGGCTTCCGGCGCGAGCAGCTCGCCGCCATCAGCCAGCTCGTGGTGGCCGAGAACCGCCGGCGCGGGCCGGCGGCGAAACCGCTCTTCCTGCTCTACGACCAGATCTACTGGCTGGTGGCGGCAGCCGACGCGCCACACGCCACGCCGGTCGAGCTCGAGCCGGCGCTGGCGCCCTACACGGTGCTCGTCGACGGCATCAGCAAGGCCTTCGCCGCCACCGGCCTGCGCGTCGGCTGGGGAGTGGGCCCGCCCTACCTGATCTCGCGTATGCGCGACCTCATGGGCCACGTCGGCGCCTGGGCGCCCAAGCCGGAGCAGGTGGCGACGGCGGAGGTCCTCGGCGATCCGGCGACGGCGCGCGCCCTCTCGGGCAGCGTGCGCGACGGTATCGTCGCTCGCCTCGGCGAGCTCAGCCGCTGCCTCGACGCGCTGGCTGCGGCGGGGCTGCCGGTGAAGCACCTGCCACCCGCCGGTGCTCTCTACCTGTCGGTGCACTTCGGCCTCGTCGAGCGCTGCGGCAACAACCGCGGCATTCGCAAGCTGCTGCTCGACGAGGCTGGCGTCGCCGTCGTCCCCTTCCACGCCTTCGGCACCCGCGACGACAACGGCTGGTTCCGCCTC
>DASYUP010000503.1:0-3865 GCA_036001185.1 Thermoanaerobaculia bacterium | reverse complement strand
ACGCCACGAAGCTCGCCAGTCCCTTCGCCGCCAGTACCTTCGTGATCGCCGCCGTCAACGTCGTCTTGCCATGGTCCACGTGACCGATGGTGCCGATGTTCACGTGCGGCTTGTTGCGCTGGAACTTCTCCTTGGACATGTCGCTGTCGGTCCTTCTGGTTTCTGTTGCTGCTTGCGGTTTGCTATGGGTGAGGGCGGTTGTCGGGGTCGGATGGAGCCCACGACCGGATTTGAACCGGTGACCCCTTCCTTACCAAGGAAGTGCTCTACCCCTGAGCCACGTGGGCGTCGGATTGCCCGCGGTCTGCGGGCGACGGAAAGCCGCGGAATCTTAGCCACCCCCCCGGGCGGTGTAAACCCCCAGGAGGGTGCCTCTGGCAGAAACCAGCGCCCCCGTTCCCGCGGTCCGGCCCCTCTGCGACCGCGGGACCGTCGATTGTCGCAGAGGGGGGGCGAAAAGTCCAGGACTAGGACGACTTTTTGGCCGCCGGCTCCAGGACCAGCACCACGAAGGTCCCCGGCAGCACCGGCGGGCGCGGATGCGGCTGCTCGGCGGTGGGCGCCGGCGCGGGGCCGTACTGCGCCGTCGACACGAAGACCCGGTGGGTCTTCTCGTCCACCGCCATGGTGCGCCCGCCCTTGCGGGTCGGCACCGTCTCGACCACCGCGAACCGATCCGGCCTCTCCTCGCGCACGACCGTGAGCGAGCCCTCGCCGTTGGAGCTGAAGGCCAGCAGGCTCTGCGGATCGAAGCCGGCGCCGTCGACCCCCTGGCCGATGGGCACCGTCGCCACCACCTTGCCGTGATCGGGGTCGACGACCGCCGCCAGGCCGTTGGAGCAAGCGGCGATGAGGCGTCGGTGGGCACGGTCGATGGCCATCCCGGTCGGCTCCTCGCAGGGCGCCAGCGGCCACTTCCCCTTCACCGCCAGCGTCCGCGCATCGATGGCCACCAGCAACCCCCTGTCCTCGACGTTGACGAACACCGTACCCGCGAGATCCGTGGTGGCGAACTCGAGGGTGCCTCCCACCTCGATGGTGCCGACCACCTTGGCCGCCGCCGGGTCGATCACCGTGACGTTGCCCGAGCGATGGTTGAAGACGAAGACTCGCGCTGAGACCGGGTCGAAGAGGATGGCGTCGGGGCTCTCGCCGGTGACCGGGATCTCGCCCACCTTCTTCAGGCTGGCGAGCTCGAAGACGGTCACGCTGTTGGTCTTGCCGTTGCTGATGAACCCGCGTCCGAGTTCGGGGGCGAGAGCGACGCCATGGACGCCCGCGAGGCCGTCGATCGACCCCACCACCTGCAGGCTGTCGGCATCGAGCACGTCGACCTTCGTCGAGTGGGTGACGTAGACGCGCCGCGCGGCCGGGTCGACGGCCAGGTAGTCCCAGCCGCCATCACCTGGCACCGGGATCTCGCGCACCACCCCGTACCCCGGCTTCGGTGTTGCCGCCGGCGCCGGCTGCACCGCGCCCTTGCCCTTCGCGCCGGCGACTGCTGCGGCCAGCAACCCCAGGCCGACGACGACGCACCACCGGATCGCGCCGTTCTTCATTTTGAATCCTCGCTGGTGGAACCACCTGTGCGCCGCGCCGCCGAGGCCACCGCGCCGCGGCGCGCGATCGAGTCGGCGCAATCGTACCGTAGGCATACCCGCGGGCGCCCGCGAGCCACCATCGTCAGCGGTTGAGCCAGCGCTGCTCGGGATGCTTGGCGAAGCGGTAGAGGTTGCGCGCCGAGCGGAACTCCAGCACCGGCCGGTCGTCGGTGTTGAGCTCCCTGCCGGGCGCCACTCGCAACGTCTCGGCGCCGCGGAACCGCGGATGCGCGACCATCTCCGGCAGCTGCGGCAGGCTGACGCCGATGCCGGCGAAGTCCTCCTCGACGCCGGGAGCGCGGGCGCGGGCGGCCACCCGCCCGAGGTCGGTCGGCAGCGGCGCGACGGCGGCGAGGACGATGGCGTCGTAGCCGTTGGTCCACACGGCGCTGTACGGGAACTCGAGCGAGAGCGTGCGCAGCGCCGTGCGGAAGTCGACGGCGCTCATCTCGTGGACGGGGAGCCACTGGCTGAGCAGCCCGCCGGGCGCCAGGTGGCGGCGCGCCGCGGCGTAGAACTCGCGGGTGAAGAGACCGGAGACGCCCGCCACCCAGATGTTCGGCGGCTCGCTGACGATGACGTCGAAGCGGCGCCGGGCGCGGTCGACGTAGTTGCGGCCGTCGTCGAACACCATGCGGACGCGCGGGTCCTCGAGCGCGGCGTGGTTGGCGTCGCGAAAGTGCAGCCGCGCCGCCGCCGCCACCAGCGGGTCGATCTCGACCTGCACGACCTCCCCCGCCTCCGGGTGGCGAAGCACGGCGGCGAGGGTGAGGCCGCCGCCCAGCCCGATGTTGAGCACCCGCCGCGGATCGGGGTGGAGCATCATCGGTAGATGCCCCATCAGCAGCTGGGCGTAGTTGTCGCCCGGCAGGTTGGTGGCGTCGGTCTTGCCGTTGTGCTTGAGGAAGAGGGCGCCCACTTCAGGGATCGACAGCACCGATACCTGCCCGTAGTAGCCCTGGCGGCGGTAGACGGTCGTCATCTCGCTGTTGGCCTGCTGGTACAGCTCCCAGGTGCCGTCTCGCACGCCGTGGTAGTAGACGGCGCTCTTCGGCGGCTCGAAGGGAAGCACCAGCGGCGACAGCACGAGCGCGACGGCCGCCAGCACGCCCGCGGTGGCGAGTTGCCGGCGCCGGCCGCCGAGGGGCGCCTGGGCGACGAACACCGCCGCGGTCAGCAGGTAGGCCACCACGGTGGCGACGATGAGGCCGGCGAACCCCAACCACGGGAGCAGCAGGTACTCGCTGGTCAAGGCGCCGGCCACGGCCCCCAGCGTGTTGGCGAAGTAGGCGCGGCCGAGCGCCGCACCAGCGCCCTCGGTCTCCCCCTCCTGCTGCGCCAGCAGACGGGTGACGAGCGGGAAGTTGGCGCCCATGGCGAGGGTGGCGAGGAGGACGAGGCCGAAGATGAGGAGGAAGACCTGGAGAAAGAACGCGCTCTCCTCCGCCGTCGACTGGAACCATGAGAGGTACGCGTGCTCGAAGGTCTCGCGGGCGCGGAAGACGAAGATGCCGGCTATGGCGATGGCGATCTGCAGATAGGCAATGACGCTGGAGAGGTTGCGCAGTGAGTCCGCGCGCCGCCGGGTCAGCAGGCTGCCGAGCCCGATGCCGCCGAGGAAGCCGGCGAGCACGAAGGCCAGGGAAGCGACGCTGGTCCCGTTGAGCAGGTAGAAGAAGCGGTTCCATCCCGTCTCCAGCCACATCGCGGCGCAGCCGGAGAGGGCGAAGGCCCCGAGGGTGAGCCGGCGCATCGCCGGCGAGAGTCGGACCTCCTCCCTACGCGGCGCGGGCTTGGCGCGGCCACGCTTCTTCGGCGCCTGGCTCGGCGCTGCCGCGGCGGCCACCGTCTGGACGTCGGGCTCCTGCAGACGCCAGAGTCCTGCCGCGAGCGCGAGGGCGCCCGTCCCTAGCAGCCAGGTCGAGCCGCGCAGGCCCACGTGCGGCACCAGCACCAGCCCGGCGAGCAGGGCGCCGCTCGCGCCGCCGAGGGTGTCGAGCCCGTAGACGAGCGAGACGCTGGCGCCGAGGCGGCGGGAGATGCGGGCGTAGAGCTCGGTGAACAGCGGCAGGGTGACGCCGATGAGGAACGTCGGCGGGAAGATCACCGCCAGCACGATGACGAGCTTCGTCGTCGCCGCGAGCCCGGGGCCCCAGCTCTCCGGCGCCAGGGCGCCCCACAACGCGCGGCCGAGCGCGAACAGCGGCAGTGACAGCAGGCAGAGGACGCCGAGGACGGCCACCGACAGGGCGAGCCGCGGCCGC
>DASYUP010000502.1:0-2755 GCA_036001185.1 Thermoanaerobaculia bacterium | reverse complement strand
AGCTGCAGGTATCGCTGCGGATCGTGCACCAGCTGCTCGGGGTCGGCCATCAGCTGGCGCAGCGGCGCCGAGTCGCGCGACGGAGCGTAGTCCTGCCAGAAGCGGCGCACTTCCTCGTCGACGACGATGCCCACCGGCCGGGTGTCGAAGCTCGCGATGTCGCGCTGCAGATCCTCCAGCCGCCGCCGCGTCGAGGCGCAGGCGAGCACCTGCACGAACCGCTTCTGACCGATCTCGACTCCCCAGTACTTGACGTCGGCGAGGTTGCGCGCCTCGACGACCCCGCCCTCGTTGAGCACCGCCCAGAAGCGAGTGGCCAGCTCGGGGTGAGCGGCGAGCAGCCAACGCATGCCGAGGTCGCCTCCCGACTCCTCGCCGCCGGTGACGAGCAGGATGACGGACCGCCGCGGGTGGGGATGGAACGCCTTGAGCTCGAGGAGGGCCAGCAGCTGCGCCACCGTGTAGCTCTTCATGTCGAAGGCGCCGCGACCGTAGATCCATGGCGGCTCGAGAAAGCCAGCGAAGGGCGGGTGATCCCACTTGGCGGGATCCGGCACCGGCTCGACGTCGAGGTGGGAGAGCAGCACCAGCGCGCGGGGGTCGTCGCCGAGCAGCTCCGCCCATAGGTTGGCGTGGTGATCGCCGACGCGCTCGACGTGAACGTCGAAGCCCGCCGCCTCGAGCGGCGTCGACAGGAAGAGCGCAGCGGCAAGCTCGTCGCCGGTGGCGTCGGTGGTGTCGATGCGCAGGTACTGCTGCAGCAGGCGCACTGCCGTCTGCGCCTGCCAGTCGACGCTCAACCAGGCGCTCTCGGGACCGCCGCGCAGCGGCAGGTGGAGGTAGTAGCGGGCGAAGAGCGTCGCCGCGCCGACCAGCACCAGGCTGCCGTAGAGGGCGAGCCGCGCGGCGGCGCGTCGTCGCCGCTCCACCAGACCGTACGCCATGGAGAGGGAGATCCTAGCGGATGGTGCGGCGGACGGTCGTGTAGGCTCTCGAGCTCGATGCACGATGCCGATGCCGCGGCGGTCCAGCCCACGCACCGCGCCGTCGGGCGATCGCCCCGCTGGTTGGCGTGGACCGGGCTGAGCCTGGCGCTGCTGCCCTGCGCCGGCTTCCTTGCCGTCGAGCTCTACCTGCTGGGCGGCCACCTCGGCCTGCCGCTCGACGACGGCTGGATCCACCTGCAGTTCGCGCGCAACCTGGCGAGTGGCCACGGGCTGGCCTACAACCCCGACCACCGGGTGGCAGGGTCGACGGCGCCCCTGTGGACGGCTCTCCTCTCGATCGGCCTGCTGGTGCGGCTGCCGGCGGTCGCCTGGGCGCAGGCGCTGGGAGTGGCGGCTCAGCTGTTGACGGTGGCCGGCAGCTGGCGCTTGGCGCGGGCCCTCACGCTGCCGCGCCCACTCGCCGCGTTGGCGGCGGGCCTCGTCGCCACCAGCGGCCCATTGGTCTGGGGGGCGCTGTCGGGGATGGAGATTCCCGCCTTCACCGCGCTGTCGGTGTGGGCCATGGCCTACCATGCCCGCGAGCGCGTCGCGCTGTCGCCGGGTACCCCGGCGCCGCTTTCGCTGCTGCTGTTGGGCCTTGCGGTGTTGCTGCGACCGGAGGGGCTGCTGCTGCTGGCGCTGGCGCTCGGCGACCGCCTGCTGGTGTTGCGCCGCGAGGGCGACGAGTTGCGCCTCACCTGCCCGCCGTGGCGCTCGCTACTCACGGGAGCGCTGCTGGCCGGCCTCCTGGTGCTGCCGGTGGTGCTCGTCTACCAGGCGCTCGGCGGCTCGCCACTGCCCACCACCTTCGACACCAAGGCGGGCTACTCGACCCCCGGCCTGCCGCGGGCGCAATACCTCTTCGGCGTGCTCGGCCTGCTGGCGGCGGCGCAACCGGTGGCGGCGCTGCTGGCCCCCGCGGGAGCGCTTGCTCTGCTGGCGCGGCTGGGCGGGGATGCCGACCGCGGCCTGCTGCCGGCGCTATGGGCCGGCGGCCTGCCGCTCGCCTACGGCGTCCTCTCCGGCACCGGGCGCGGCATCCTCGGCAACTTCGGCCGCTACTTCTTCCCCCTGCTGCCGGTAGTGGCAGTGCTCGCCGTGCTCGCTGTCGCGCCGCTGCTCGGTCGGCTGCCGCCGCGGCTGCGGTGGGGACCGCTGGTCGTTGCCTGGCCCCTCTGGCTCGGCGCGTTGCTGCTGCTGCCCGGTCTCGCCTCGCTGCTCGCCGGCGCCGGACGCTACGCGCAGAACCTGCGCGACGTCGAGGCCGGCGACGTCCGACTCGCCCACCTGCTGGCATTGCGCCTGGATGCGCGGGCGAGCCTCGCGGTCGACGACATCGGCGCCCTCAAGTACCTGCTCCCCAACCCGGTGGTGGACCTCGCCGGCATCGTCACGCCCGAGGTGCACGCCTACGCCCATCGCGCCCTCGCCGCTACCGGTTCCTATTGCCCGGGCCTGCTCGCCTTCGTGCGCGATCGCCGCCCCGACTACCTCGCCATTTTTCCGCGTCGGCACGAGTGCTTCGACGACAGCGAGTTCCCGCCGCTGCTGCGGCTCGAAGTGCCGGACAACATCACCCTCGGCGAGGACACCATCGTCCTGCACGCCACCCCCTGGACCCGCTATCCTCTGGGCCCCGCGCCGCCCTCCGGCAGCGCTGCCGCCAGCCGACCCTGAGCTCCCCTTCGGAGGTTCCTCTTGCGCATCCCGCACTTCGACCTCGCGCCTGCCGCCGCCGAGCTGCGCGCCGAGCTCCTCGACCGCTGGGC
>DASYUP010000501.1:0-4271 GCA_036001185.1 Thermoanaerobaculia bacterium | reverse complement strand
GGCGCATGGGTGGCCTCCTGGAGGTCGTTGGGCGGGGCCGGGCGCCCGGCGATGATCTTGGAATCGGGAGCCGGCGTCAAACGGCAGGGCCCACCTAAGATCGTCGTCATGCGCCACTCACTCCCCTGCCGCGCCGTCATCGCGCTCACCGCCGCCATCACCCTCGGCGGCACGCCCGCCCACGCCTGGTTCTCCCGCGGCCACGCCCGCGTGGCACGCGCGGCGGTGCGGGCGCTGCCGGCGAGCGTGCCCCGTTTCTTCCGCGACGGCGCCTGGACGGTGGGTGAGGCGTCGGTGGACCCCGACTTGTGGAAGGACAAGACCCTGCCGGCGTTGCGCGCCGCCGAGGAGCCGGCCCACTTCCTCGACTGGGAGCTCCTGCAGGGGGCGCCGCTGCCCCCCGATCGCTGGGCCTTCGCCGCCCTGCTGGCGCAGAAGCGGCTCGACTCCGCCCGCGTCGGCACCCTTCCCTACTCGGTCATCGAGGGCCTGCAGCGGCTGACCCTGGCCTTCGCCGAGCATCGCCGCTGGCCGGACCGCGCCGACATCCAGCAGAAGGCGCTGGTCTACGCCGGCTGGCTCGCCCACTACGCCGGCGACCTCGAGCAGCCGTTGCACACCACGGTGCATCACGACGGCCGGGCCCTCCCCGACGGCAGCTCGCCGAAGACCGGTATCCATCAGCTGATGGACGGGCTCCTCGAGCGCCCGCCGCTCGACGAGGCGGCACTCGACCGCGGCCTGCGGGTACGCGTCTTCCTCGACCCCTGGGCGGCGGTGCAGGGCGAGCTCGTCGAGAGTCACGCCCTGGTCGGCCGCGTCTACCAGCTCGAGCCGCACCTGCGCGCGGCCTGGCCGCCGACAGCGACTGGCGTCTCGGCGGCGACCGCCGCGCCCGCCGTCGCTCCGGCCGTGGTCGCCTTCGCCGGCGAGCGCTACCGCGCCGCCAGCGGCTTTCTCGCCAGCCTCTTCCTCACCGCCTGGAAGCAGTCCGCCTACGTGCAGCTGCCGACCTGGCTCGAGCGACCGCCGGCGAGCCGCAGCGGACACTAAGAGAGGCTAGAAGAGGAAGGCGTAGCCCAGCTTGACGAAGAAGGTGCGGTCGCGCCGCGTCAGGTCGACGGTGCGCGTTGCCTGCTCGAAGCCCAGCGAGTTGTCGGAGTAGCCGACGAAGAGCACCGTCTGCGGGTTGAGCTTGTACGAGAAGAGCAGCTGCGAGAAGAGCGTCTGCGTCTGGTCGCGCACCGGGAAGACGTAGAGCGCCGGGTTCTGCTGGACATCGCGGTACTGCAGGATGGCGCGCACGAACGAGCGCACGTTGAAGTTGTAGACGGCCCGCAGCTGCGTCAGCCGTTCGCTCACCAGCTGCTTGCCGCCGAGCACGTCGAGGCGGTGGTAGCTGTGGCTGAGCTGGGTGTTGAGGTGGCTACCCAGCTTGAGCTCCACCGCCGGCAGCAGGCGCACCTCGTCGGCGGGGCGGTTGTTGTCGAAGTCGATGGTCTCCCCCCGGCGCGCCGTGAGGTCGAGCTTGACGACGCCGGTGGGCTGTGCCGAGAGATTCACCCGCCACCAGTCGAGGCCCTCGTAGAGGCGCGCGCCGAAGAGCGTCTTCTCGCGGCCGAGGGTGAGCCCCGCCGTCGACTGCCAGGGCCCCAGGAAGGTACCGAACAGATACTCCCCCTCGTCGGTGAGGTCGCCGTGGTGGTTCTCGCTGCGCAGCAGCTCGGCGCCGAGGTCGAGCCGCGTCCAGCGGGCGCCCTGCCGCGGCCAGAAGCGGCGGATGAGGGTGCCGTCGGCGGTGCGCACGTCGACGCGCGGCACGAAGCCGCTGTCGGCCCGGAAGCCCTCGTTGAGGTCCTGCAGGAAGAGGTTGCCCACCCAGTTGCGGCTGAAGTGGTTGTAGGCCACCTCCCAGCCATCGCCGCGGAAGCTCCCCAGCGGCTGGCCGAAGTCGGCCGCCACCGCCCGCGGATAGCCGGTGTCGGAGCGCAGGTACTGGACGCTGACGTTGTCGGTGTCGCTGAAGTTGAAGAAGCCGTCGAGACCGGCCACGCGGTTGTGGTAGCCGCCATGACCCTGCCGGCCGGCGTAGAGCACACCGACGGTCGAGCGCTTGAGCACGTCGCGGCGGTAACGCAGCACGCCGGCAGTGACCTGCTGGTCGAGGAAGCCGAAGTCGGTCGACTGGTTGGAGGGAATGAGGAAGCTGTTGACGTGGTCCTGGGTGACGAAGACGCCGCCGGCGTGGGGACCCACCTTGCCGGTTGCCTTGAGGCCCCACTGCGGATCGACGACGGTACGGGTGAAGACCGCCTGGATGGGAGTGGCGAAGAAGTCCGACCCCTCGAGGAAGAAGGGGCGCTTCTCGGGGAAAAAGAGGGCGAAGCGCTCGTTGACCGCCAGCTGCGCGGCGTCGGCCTCCACCTGCGAGAAGTCGGGGTTGGCAGCCGCCCCCACCGAGACGTTGGGCGTCACTCCCCAGCGGGCGGTGAGCCCGCCCTCGAGCTTCTCCTTGCCGGCGTCGAGGTCACCGGCCGGAAAGGGCGTCCGCGTGTCGGTGCGACGGCCGGTCAACGTCGGGTCGAGCTCGAGGTTGCGCCCCGGCCTGAGGCCGGAAAAGCCGCTGTACTTGTTGAACTGGCAGAAGCCGCAGCCGCGGTTGCGGTCGGTCATGTGGTCCGACATGCGGTGGCGCTGGTTGCGCGGCCAGGAGCGGCCGAGCTCGATGCCCCAGGTCTGCTCGCCGCTGGTCCCCGGAAAGCGGATCTGCTTGAAGGGGATCGCCACCTCGACGACGTAACCGTCCTCGCCGATGCGGCCCGCCGAGCTCCAGATGAGGTCGAACGACCAGTCCTCGCTGCCCAGCACCTCGCTGTTGAGGGCGTCGGCCTGCACGCCCAGCGGGTTGATGCGGAACTGATACGCCCGCCGCTCGTCGTTGAAGGTGTCGAGCAGCAGCAGCACGTGGTCGTCCTGCACGAAGGTGTTGATGGAGTCGCGGTCCATGAGGTGAGCGCGGATCTTCCCCGGCTCCGGGTCGTGGGCGCGGAAGGCGACGTAGAGGTTGTCGCGGTCGTAGGTGAGCAGCGCCTCGGTCGGCACCGGCGGCGGGGTGTTGTCGCCCGGCGTCCACTCGTAGGCAATCGGCACCGACACCGCCCCCTCCCATGCCGGCTCGTCGAGCACCCCGTCGACCTTGACCGGCGAGCTGGCGCTGGGGACGGTGAAGGTCTTGCCGTCCGCGGCCGCCGCCGGCGGCTGCTGGGCAACCGCCGCAGTGAAGGCGGTGAAGGCGAAGCCGGCGACGAAGGCTGGCAACGTGCAGCGGAGCATCGGTATCCTCCCGGGTGTCATGGGCTTCTGCGCCGGCGGCGCGCCGGGGTCGGAGGCTCGTTTCGCCGCCGCCGGCAGTGTGCCGGGCCGGCGAAACGAAGTCCCTAACCTTCCCGCAGGAAAACCGTAAGATTCGGTGGGCACTCCGCGCGCCCGCCTGGCGCAACGATCCTGATGACCCCTCGCGAGCCCGCCGCCGTCGCCCTCCACCCGGCCACCGCCACGGTGGTCGCCTTCGGCCCCTACCGCTTCGACCGCGGCAACGGGCTGCTGGCGCGCCAGGAGCCGGGGTCGCCGCGGCAGGAGCTGCCGCTGCCGCCGCGGGCGGTCGCGGTGCTCTCCGTGCTGCTCGAGCGCGCCGGCCGGGTGGTGAGCAAGGACGAGCTGCTGCAGGCCGCCTGGAACGGCGCCTACGTCACCGAGACGTCGCTCACCGAGGCGGTGAGCCTGCTGCGCCAGACGTTGGAGGACGACTCGCAGCGGCCGGTCTACATCCAAACCGTGCACCGGCGGGGCTATCGCTTCATCGCCCCGCTGCGGCTCGAGGAGGCGGCGGGCGAACGAACGGCGGCGCCGCGCGAGAGCTGGCCCGCGCCGCTGCCCTCGCCGGCGCCAGCGACCGGTGGCCCGGTCGCCACGCCTGGGATCGCCCCCCGCCGCACCTCGCCGCGCTGGCTGGTCGTCACCGGCCTGCTCGGGCTGCTGGTCGGCGCCGGCGTCACCCTCGCCCCGCGGCTGCTCGAGCCGACCCGCCGGTCGGCGCGTACGGTCGCCGCGCGCTTCGCCATTGCCCCGCCGGCCGGCCAGGAGCTGCCGGCCTTCTACCCCGGCCTCGCCGTCTCTCCCGACGGCCGCCAGGTCGTCTATGGCGCCGAGCAGGACGATCAGGTGATGCTGCTGCGGCGCGACCTGGGCAGCTTCTCCAGCGCGCCGATCCC
>DASYUP010000500.1:0-4901 GCA_036001185.1 Thermoanaerobaculia bacterium | reverse complement strand
GCCAGATCGAGCTTGTCGGCCGCCAGCGCGACGAAGCCGGAGAGATCGGCCGTCAGTGCCGGCACCTGGGCGAGGACGCAGCGCTCGGGATGACGGCGCCGGAAGTCGAGGAGCAGGCGGTTGTAGACCTCATAGGCGTGAATCGCCAACCACGGATCGAGACGCAGCTCGGGCTCGGTGCCGCGACGCCACAGCGACAGCGCCACGTCCAGCGGGTGGCGATAGAGCATGACGTAGCCGGCCGCCGGCAGCAGCCGGTCCCAGAATTCGAAGAACAGACAGGTGCGGGGATCCTTCCACCCCCACAGCGGCCGGTCGGCCCGGTTGGCGATGAAGGTGCGCGCGCGCTCCTCGAAGCCGCTGCGGACCTCACGCGACAGGTCGCCACCGGCGGTCAAGCAGGTGTACCCTGCAGCCGCCAGCATCTCTTCGTGCAGACGGTGGACCGCCTCGTCCTCGAAGTGGCCGCGGAGGTTGCCGCGGCCGCCGGGGTTGAGCTCCCGGCCGATGTCGATCCCAGCCTGGCGCAGCACGCTCGCTACCAGTGAAGTACCCGTGCGATGCATGCCGCAGATCACCACCTGGCGGCACCTCTGGGTCGCCCGCGCGGGCACCGCAGCTCGGCGCCCCTCGGGGCGGCCAGCCCTCGCCGCCAGCCACTGCAACTGATCCCAGGGCACCCCGATCATCGCCAGCGTGCGCAGCCCTCGCGCGCGGTCGGCGGCGCGCAGCATCCAGTGGTAGTGGACGTGAAGAGGGTGGAGATCGCGCCAGTCTTCAGTCCAGTGCGCCGCATCGGCCAGCATGTGCAACGGCACGTTGTAGCGGCGACCGAGCAGGCGGACACGTCGGGTCGTCGACCACGCCGCAATCGACAGGGCGGCCTGCACCGAGCCCCAGTACTCGTTGGCGCGATCCGAAACGTAGCCGGTCGAGGCGAAGAGGCGATGCCCGCTGTGGCCCTCGTGCGGGCGCAAGTCGGCCGCCACGGAGCGGGTGAAGAGCTCCGCCGTCCGCTGGAGGATGCCGCTGCTGCGGCGCACCACGGAATAGCCGCCGTTGTACGATGCCCGCACTCGCAGGCCATCGAACACGGTAGCGACGAACGGCAGCGCGTCGATCGACGCGCTGGCAAGCTCACAGAGGGAGCGCCAATACCCGTCGAAGGGATCGCCAGCGCCGGTCGTCGTGCTTCCCTTGACGTCCACCGGGCGCACCGCGAGATCGCACGCCGTCCCCAGCGGCTCCGGCTCGCCGAGAACGAGGGTGTCGCTGTCGAGAACGAAGAGCACCTCGGCGTCGCAGACCTCGGCGGCCCAGGCGGCCGCGTAGACCCGATTGGCACTGCCGTATTCGGGGCAAACCCTGTTCAGCGGCTCTTCGTGGTAGCTCGCCCCCAGAGCTTCCAGGCGCGCCCGAGTGTCGGCGTCGACACCCAGCCCCTGACGTGGAGCAACGGCGAGGATCTCGCTGGCGGCGAGACCGCCGCCGAAGGCGCGAATGCTCTCGATCAGCAGCAGCGCCTGATCGCGAGTTTCGTTGCCCTCGATGCAGAGGACGAACGCCGCGCTCTCGGCGGACGACCCATCCCCGGTCCCCGACCGAGTACCACCTGAACCGATGAGTGCGGAATCACCCACTCAGCGCCTGCGTTTCGCGTCGCTCGTAGCCGGGGTCTTCGTTCTCCTGACCGTGCCGCGGCTGATGACGCACGAGCTTTGGCGGGACGAGGCGTGGCTGTGGCTGGCGGTTGGCGAAAGCACTTCGTTCGCGGACCTGTGCGCGTCGCTCGCCCGCAGCGGCCAGGGCTACCTCTTTCCCTTGCTGTGCTTCTTGGCCAAGCAAGTGTCGACTTCACCGAGGACGATGCAGTGGCTCCAGCTCGCCCTCGCCAGTGCCGGCGTCTTCACCCTCACTCGCTGGGCGCCTTTCGGCCGCTTCGAGCGCGCTCTCTTCGCCCTCGGCTACTTTCCATTCTACGAGTACGGGGTGCTCAGTCGCCACTACGCGGCGGGAGCCCTCCTTCTCTGGCTGGGCTGCGCCGCCACGCGCAGCCGGCGGCCCGCGCTGGCGCTGGGAGCGACGCTTGGCCTGCTCTGCCAGACCACCGTGTACGGCTACATCCTGGCCCTGGCCGTCGCCGGAGGCTGGATCGTCGACCGCTACCTCCATCGTCGCGAGCTGGCGCCGCTGCCGCCGATGGAGCTCGCGGCAGGGCTCGGCCTGGGCATCGCGGGTGCCATCGCCGGGTTGGTACAGCTCATCCCGGCAGCCGGCACCAGTTTCGCTCCCGGCTGGCGCTTCGGCTGGCAAGCGGAGGTCGCCGAGCGAGTGCTGCAAATGCCCTGGCGGGCCTTCCTGCCGCTACCCCGGCCCGGCCTCCATTTCTGGAACACCAACGTCCTCGACGGCTGGCCTCGCCTGCAAGCGATTGCGGGAGTCCTGGCACTGGCCTGGGCGGTCGCCTTGCTCTGGCCACGCAAGCCGGCGCTGGTGACCCTCCTGATCGGCGCCGCTGGACTCGGCGCGTTCGGCTACGTCAAGTTCCTCGGCGCGCTGCGCCACGATGGCCACTGGTGGCTCCTGCTGGCGGCCGCTCTTTGGCTCGCCGGCGGCTTACCGGCAAGACAGCGCGGAGCATGGCAGGCCCCGGTCTTCGCCGCCCTCTTGGTGCTGCACGCTGCGGCCGGTGCCTACGCCAGCTGGATGGACTTCCGTCTGCCCTTCTCGAATGCGGCGAACGCAGCGCGCCTGATCCGCGATCGCCGCCTCGATCGACAGGCCTTGCTTGGCTACCGCGAACCGCCGGCGGCACCAGTCGCGCTGGCACTCGGTCAACCTCTGTTCTTCCCATCGCGCGGCGTCTTCGCTACCCATCCCGACTGGGGGCCCGAGCAACGCGAGCTCAGCATGGAAGAGGTCCGCTGTGCGGCCCGGCGGCTGGCCGAGCGGCAAGGCCGCGATGTCGTCCTGGTGATGAACCGCCAGCTGCCGCCTTGGGGGGAAATCGAGGAAGCGGGCGCCGCGCTCGGCGCCATCCAGGCGACCGAGGACTACCACCTGTACCGACTGCTCTACGCGCGGCTGCCCGGCACCGCGGCGGCGGCAGGTTGTCCCACCGATCGGGCTGTCGCCGGGCTCAAGCCGCGACGAACTCCGCCTCCACCCGCTCCGGCAGCAGCCCCGCCGCGTGCCCGCGATCGAGCAGCCCCTGTACTGCCGCCCGCCCGCGCGGCCCGTAGTCGCGCGTCCAGTCATTGACGTACATGCCGACGAAGCGGTCGGCGCGCGCGCGGTCGTGCTCGATGCCGCGGGCGTAGGTGAGCGCGTAGTCGAGCGCCTCCTCGCGCTGCGCCAGGCCGCGTTCGATGCTCTGCTTGAGCAGCCGGCAGAGCAGCCGCTTGGTGCGCTCGGGCAGGTCGCGGCGGATGCCATTGGCGCCCAGCGGCAGGGGGCCGCGTGTCTGCTCGCCCCACCAGGCGCCGAGGTCGACGACCGCGGCCAGCCCCTCCTCGGCGTAGGTGAGCTGCCCCTCGTGGATGACCACCCCCGCCGCCGCCTCCCCTCCCGCCACCACCTCGAGGATGCGGTCGAAGGGATAGACCTTGGTGCGCACCGCCGGCTGCCAGAGCCGCAGCGCCAGGGCGGCGGTGGTGAGCCGGCCGGGGATCGCCACCTCCATGCCGGCGACGTCGTCGCGGGTGAGGCCCTCGCGCGCCACCACCACCGGTCCGTAGCCGTCGCCGAAGCTGGCGCCGGAGGGCATGAGCTGGTAGCGCTCGTGGAGGTAGGCGTAGGCGTGCACCGACAGGGCGGTGACCTCGTAGCGTCCCTCGAAGGCCGCCTGGTTGAGCGTCTCGATGTCGGCGAGCACGTGCTCGACGACGAGGCCCTCGGTGTCGAGGACGCCCTGCGACAGCGCCCAGAACATGAAGGCGTCGTCGGAGTCGGGGCTGTGGGCGATGCGGACCTTCATGCTGTCATCGCGAGCCTTCATGCTGTCATCGCGAGCCTTCATGCTGTCATCGCGAACGAAGCGAAGCGATCTCGATGCGCCGGCGTCGAGATCGCTTCGTCGCTGCGCTCCTCGCAATGACGGTGTTCATGAGTAGTGGATGAAGCCCGGCGAGAGCAGCTGGTCGGGGTCGAACTTCCGCTTGGCGGCAAGCACCCGCGGCCACTCCTCGCCGAAGTGGGCCGCCCAGCGCTCGGCACTGTCGAAGGTGATGTAGCCCGAGAGGTAGCGCTTGCCGCCATAGGCGATGGCGAGCTCGCTCGCCATCTCGAGCTGGCCCAGCGCCTGGTCGAGGAACTGCGGCGGCACCGAGGGCAGGATCCCCCAGCCCATGACGAACTTGCCGGGCGGGTGCATGAACAGCGGCGCGTCGGAGGTGCCGGTGAAGGCCGGCCACAGCAGCACGTGACCGCCGGCCCCCAGCGCCTGCGGCGGCAGGCTGCCCTGCGCCAGCTCGATGTACTCCTGCGCCTTGTCCCAGGGCAGGATGACCTCCATCCAGGGGTGGGCCATCTCCCAGGCACCGGCGCGCTTCCACAGCTCGAAGACCGGCTCCAGGCGGTTGCAGAACTCGTTCTGCGAGTACTCGACGGTCTCCAGCCGCCGGTAGGGCGACAGGCCGGCGAGGAACTCGCCGTCGTCGATCGCCTCCCCCTGCTCGTATTCGACGGTCAAGAAGAGCGGGTAGAGCCAATAGGCGTAGAGCTGCATCCCCTGGGCGAGCTTGATGCCGTCGCCGATGCGCTTGGTGAACATCACCGCCGGCGCCGAGCGCGACTCCAACGTGTGGTACTTCTGGCCTGGTCCAGCCGGATTGGGATCCATGATGCGCTCGGCGTCGCGCATGAAGGCGCCGAGGTCGTCGTAGAGCAGGTGATACAGATCG
>DASYUP010000499.1:0-3301 GCA_036001185.1 Thermoanaerobaculia bacterium | reverse complement strand
GCGCATCACCACCACCAAAGACGGCAAGCTGCGCCAGGAAGGGATCCTGCACAAGAAGATCGACATCCCCTTCACCATCACCGCCCGCGTCGAAGCCACCGACGACGGCAGGCTGCGCATCCACCCGCTGAAGATCGAGGTCTGCAACGTCAACGGCAAGCCGCTGATGGACCTGCTGCACCTGCGCATGGAGAAGCTGCTCGACCTCTCCGGTGCCCGCGGGGTGACGGTCACTGGCAACGACCTCATCCTCGACCCCGCCCGCGCGCTGCCCCCGCCCCGCATGGTCGGCCGCGTCACCCGCGTGCGCATCGAGGGCGACCAGCTGGTGCAGGAGCTCGGCCCGACGCCCGGCACCCCGCACCTCCAGGCACCGCCGCCGCCGCCCGATCCGGCGGTGCCCAACTACATGCACCTCTACGGCGGCACCGTGCGCTTCGGGCGGCTGTTCATGGTCGCCACCAACCTGCAGATCGCCGACGCCCACCCCTCCGACCCCTTCGAGTTCTACCTCACCTACTACGACAACCAGCTCGCCGCCGGCTACTCGCGCAGCCACCTCGACGACTCCCTGACCACCTACATGCCCGACTTCTCGATGGTGGGCAAGAAGCTCGAGCCGGGAGAGCGCATCGGCGTCTCCAGACGATAAGGTGAGGGTGGCGACCGGCCGGTGATCGACGGTGAGCATCTTCGCCGCCATCCGCCCCACCTCGTGGGATGCCGCGCGCGACCTGGCGCGGCGATTGCCGCGCGCCGCCTTCCGCGGCCAGCCCGACGCCACTCAGGTGCCCTCGACCTCGCTCGATCGCGCCGCGGCACGGCTGCAATACGACCCTTCCGACCTCTTCACCGCCGAGGAGCGCATGCTGCGCGAGGTGCGGCGGCGGGCGCAGCTCTACGTGGCGCGAGTGCCTGACGAGGACGACACCCTCGGCTGGCTCGCGCTGCTCCGCCACCACGGGGCGCCGACGCGGCTGCTCGACTTCACGCGGTCGTTCTACGTCGCCTGCTGGTTCGCCATCGAGGGGGCCGACGCCGACGCCGCCATCTGGGCGGTCGACCTGCCGCGCCTGCGGGAGGCGACGGTCCGGCTGCTGGCGGCCCGCGACCCGGCGCTCGGCGAGCTGCCGGCGGAGGGCTGGCGCATCGCCAACGCGGTGCTCGGCCGGCGCGACCTCGGGCCGGGCGTGGTGGCGGTCGAGCCCTTCCACCTCGACGAGCGGCTGGCGGCGCAGCAGGGCATGTTCCTGCTCACCCTCGATCCCAGCGCCGGCTTCGTCGCCAACCTCGCCGCCACGTTCGGCGTCGAGGGCTTCGACTTCGACCGCCCGCCGCGCGACTTCCGCGGCGAGGGCGACAGCGGCGAGGCGCTGGGGGCGAGCGTCGTCGAGATCGTGCTGCCGCGGGCGCTGCACCGGACGGCGCGCGAGGAGCTCTGGCGCATGAACCTGACGGCAGCGAGCTTCTTCCCCGGCATGGACGGCTTCGCGCGCTCGCTGCTCTACTACGTCGGCCTGCACCAGCCGGGCGAGGAGTGGGAGAAGGTGCCGCGGTAGGACGACCGGGATGGTGAATGAGCGCGACGCGGCGGGCGCCGCCGGCGGGTGGACCCGACAGCCCCCGGCCGGCTGGGACGGCGACGCGCGCGAGCTCGCCGCCCGTCTTCGCCGTGCCGTCGCCGGCGAGGTGCGCTTCGACGCCCAGGCGCAGGCGATGTACGCCGTCGACGCCTCCAACTACCGCCAGGTGCCCATCGGCGTGGTGCTGCCGCGTACGCTCGACGACGTCATCGCCACCGTCGAGCTGTGCCGCGAGGCGGGCGCGCCGCTGCTCAACCGCGGCGGCGGCACCAGCCTCGCCGGCCAGTGCTGCAACGTGGCGGTGGTGCTCGACTGGACGCGCCACCTCAACGCGGTGGTGGCGGTCGACGGCCGCACGGCGCGCGTGCAGCCGGGCCTCGTTCTCGACCGCCTGCGCGCCCGCACCGAGCCGCAGGGGCTCACCTTCGGCCCCGATCCCGCGACCCACGACCGCTGCACCTTCGGCGGCATGATCGGCAACGACTCCTGCGGGGTGCACTCGGTGCTCGCCGGGCGCACCGCCGACAACGTCGTCGCCCTCGACCTGCTCACCTACGACGGCACCCGCCTGCAGGTCGGGCGCACGACGCCGGCGGAGCTGCAGCGCATCCTCGCCGCCGGCGGCCGGCGGGCGGAGATCTACGGCGCCCTCGCCGGCATCGCCGAGCGCCACGGCGAGGAGATCCGCCGCCGCTTCCCCGACATCCCGCGCCGCGTCTCCGGCTACAACCTGCCCGCCCTGCTGCCGGAGAACGGCATGGACGTGGCGCGGGCGCTGGTGGGTAGCGAGGGCACGCTGGCGACCATCCTCGAGGCTTCCGTGCGCCTCGTCGATTGGCCGGCGGCGCGCGCCCTCCTCGTCGTCGCCTTCGTCGACGTCTACGCCGCCGCCCGCGCCGTGCCGGCGGTGCTCGCCCTCGGCCCCATCGGCCTCGAGGGGATGGACGACCGGCTGATCGTCGACAACGCCAGGAAGGGGATGAACCGCGAGGCGCAGGGGCTGCTGCCGGCGATCGCCGACGCCGGAGGCGGCGGCTACCTGCTCGTCGAGCTCGGTGGCACGACCCAGGCGGAGGCCGACGCCGCCGCCCGTCGCGCCGAGCCCACCCTGCGCGGCCTCGACGGCTTTCGCGGCGCGCGGCTGCTCGACCCGCGGCAGCAGCGCCTGATGTGGGCCCTCCGCGAATCGGGGCTGGGCGCCACGGCGCGGGTGCCGGGCATGCCCGACACCTGGGAGGGGTGGGAGGACTCGGCGGTGCCGCCGGCGCGCCTCGCCGACTACCTGCGCGACCTGCGCGGCCTCTACGAGAGCTACGGGTATCGCGGCTCCTTCTACGGCCACTTCGGCCAGGGGTGCGTGCACACCCGCATCTCGTTCGACCTCTACACGGCGGGCGGGCTCGAGCGCTTCCACCGCTTCCTCGAGGAGGCCGCCGATCTCTGCGTCGCCTACGGCGGCTCGCTCTCCGGCGAGCACGGCGACGGCCAGAGCCGCGGCGAGCTGCTGCCGCGCATGTTCGGCGAGGAGCTGCTTCAGGCCTTCCGCGAGCTCAAGTCCGCCTTCGACCCCGCCGGGCGCATGAACCCGGGCAAGGTGTGCGATCCGTATCCCATCCTCTCCAACCTCCGCCTCGGACCGTCGTACCGCCCGGCGCAGCCGGCGACGGTGTTCCCGTTCGCGTCCGACGACGGCTCGCTGGCGCGCGCCACCATGCGCT
>DASYUP010000498.1:0-4495 GCA_036001185.1 Thermoanaerobaculia bacterium | reverse complement strand
CCCCCGTCCCCCTGCCCCTCCAGGGGCAGGGGGCGCCCCCACCCGGCACCCTGGCTTCTGGTCATTTCCGGATTCCTATTGGTGGCATCGTTCATCCCCTTCGCCACTGGCTTGGCGGCAGCGAAGGACAAGGGACCGACCCCAGCCGACCTCCCCGCCGACCTCCCCCAGCGCTACCGCGACTGGCTGGAGGAGGTGGCGCCGTTGATGACTCCCGAGGAGCGGCAGGTCTTCCTCGCCCTCACCCGCGACTACCAGCGGCAGGCCTTCCTGCGCGCCTTCTGGCAGCAGCGCGACCCCTATCCGGAGACGCCGGCCAACGAGCTGCGCGACGCCTGGCAGGGGCGGGTGGAGCAGGCGCGCGCGCGCTACGGCGACCTCGCCGACGACCGCTCGCGCATGTTGCTGCTCAACGGTCCGCCCGACAGTGTCGTCACCTCGCGCTGCGGCTCGCTGCTGCGGCCGCTCGAGCTCTGGCGCCTCGAGCACAGCACGCTGGTGAAGGGCGCCATGGTGCTCGCCTTCGTGCAGCGCGCGGGCGTGCGCCAGGGGCGCTACGAGCTCTGGCACCCCGGCGAGGGGATCTCCTCGCTCTTCCTCGGCGTCGCCGTCGACCCCGACGAGAAGCTCGTCGATCGCATCCAGGAAGACTGCCTGCGCGCCGACGACCTCCTGGCGCTGCTCGGCAGCGCCGTCGACTGGCAGGAGCTCGAGCGCCGCGGCGCCGGCATCCCCACCCCGAGCCCCGAGTGGGTGCAGACCTTCGCCGCCCGCTCCACCACGCTGCCCGAAGATGCCGAGCTGCTGCCCGCCACGCTCGACCTCGCCTTCCCTGCCCGCCACCAGAGCCGCACCGTCGTCGACGGCGTGGTGCGGGTGCCGGCCGGCGCGGCGGTTGCCGCCGGCGAGGGGGAGGCGCGCGTCTATCGCTTCCTCGTCGACGGCGAAGTGCTGCGCAACGACCAGCTGTTCGACTCTTTCCGCTATCGCTTCGACGTGCCGGCGGCGGGCGTGCCGGAGCAGATCCCGCTGTTGCTCGAGCGCTTCCTGCGCCCCGGCGACTACAAGCTGCTGGTGCGGGTCGAGGACGTCAACGGCGGCCGTTTCTTCCGCCACGAGGGTGAGCTGACGGTGCCGCTGCTGCCGGCGCCGGCGGCGACGACGATACTGGCGGCCGTTGCCCAGGGCGCTCCGACCGTGCGCAGCGACGCCAGCGCGCCGGCGACCGGCGGTGGGACCGCCGCCTCCCTTGGCGCCAGCGCCGACGAGGTGGTGGTGCAGCTGTCGCCACCGCCGGCCGACCTGACGCTCGGCCGCCTGCGGGTGGGGGCCGACGTGCGTGGACCGGGGGTGGCGCGGGTGCGCTTCCTGCTCGACGGCCAGTCGGTGATCGCCAAGGGGCTGCCCCCCTATGCCGTGGAGCTCAACCTCGGCGAGGAGCCGCGACTGCATCAGCTCGCTGCCGTGGCCGAGGCGGCCAACGGCGCCGAGCTGGCGCGCGACGAGATCCCCTTGAACGCCGGACCCCATCGGTTCGCCGTGCGCCTCGTCGAGCCGCACCCTGGCGGGGTCGTCGTCGGCCAGCCGGTGCGCGCCGAGGCCGCCGTCGAGGTGCCGAATGGCGAGCGGCTGGACCGCCTCGAGATGTTCGTCGACGAGACCCTGCTCGCCACCCTCTACCAGCCGCCCTTCGTGCAGACGCTGGTGCCGCCCGCCGACCGCACCGTCTCCTACGTGCGGGCAGTGGCGCACCTGGCGAGCGGCGCGGTGGCCGAAGACGTCGCCTTCCTCGCCGCGCCGCGCGAGCGCGAGGCCGTCAACGTCGACCTCGTCGAGCTCTACACCACCACCGTCGATCGCCGCGGCCGGCCGGTCACCGATCTCGAGCCGAGCGACTTCGCGGTCAAGGAGGACGGCCGGCCGCAGCAGCTGCTGCGCTGCGACTGGGTCGAGGACCAACCGATCCACGCCGCCCTGCTCATCGACACCTCCGAGTCGATGGTGGAGGAGATCGACCAGGCGGCGAAGGCGGCGCATCGCTTCTTCGATCAGCTGCTGACGCCGCGCGACCGCGCCGCGGTGCTCACCTTCGCCGACAAGCCGCAGCTGCGCGTTCCCTTCACCCACGACCCGGCGGTGCTCGCCGGCGGCCTCGCCCACCTCGACGTCGAGGGGCAGACCGCCCTCTACGACAGCATCGTCTACTCGCTCTGGTACTTCAGCGGCGTGCGCGGCAAGCGCGTGCTGGTGCTGCTCACCGACGGCGACGACTCCAAGAGCCGCCACCGCTTCGAGGAGATGCTGGAGTTCGCGCGACGCAGCGGCGTGGCCGTCTACGCCATCGGCCTCGGGCTGCCCGCCACCGCCAACGTGGCGCGCATGAACCTGCAACGTCTGGCGGCGGAGACGGGCGGCGCCGCTTTCTTCATCGACCGCAGCGTCGGCGGCCTGGAGCCGGTCTACCGCTCGATCGAGCGCGAGCTGCGGTCGCAGTACCTGCTCGCCTACCAGTCGGACGGCACCGGCACCGGCTATCGCAAGGTCGCCGTCGACGTGAAGCGGGCGGGAGTGAGTGCCAGCACGGTGCGGGGCTACTACCCGTAGATGACCCAAGAGCGCCGAGAGCGCCACGGCCCGACTCGCCTGGTGCTCGCCTCCGCCTCGCCGCGCCGCTGCGAGCTGCTCGCCGGGCTGGGGCTGTCCTTCACGGTGAGGCCGGCGGCCGTCGACGAGACGCCGCGGGCGGGTGAGGACCCGGCGGCGCTGGTCGAGCGGCTGGCACGCGAGAAGGCCGCCGCGGTGGCGCTTCCCGGCGAGCTGGTGCTCGCCGCCGACACCGAGGTCGCCATCGACGGCGGCGCGCTCGGCAAGCCTGCCGACGCGACCGACGCCGCCCGTATGCTCGCCCTGCTCGCCGGCCGCCGGCACGAGGTGGTCACCGGGGTGGCACTGCTCGACGCCGACCGCGGCCGCCTGGCAGCCGGCGTCGAGCGCACGCAGGTGCTCTTCGCGCCGCTCTCGCCGCGGGAGATCGACTGGTACGTCAGCAGCGGCGAGCCGATGGATCGCGCCGGGGCCTACGCCATCCAGGGGCTCGGCGCCCTGCTCGTGCGTGTCGTCGAGGGCAACTACCTCAACGTCGTCGGGCTGCCGCTGCCGCTTGTCTACGACCTCTGCCGGCAGCTCGGGGTCGATCTGCTGTCCGCCGTCGGCGCGGTTGACAGGCTGGGGGGCGGGAGATACGTTGGGACCACAGCCGGCAAGAGGGGAACGCGATGACCCAGCAAGTCAGCGTGACGGCGCGTGCCTACCTGATCTTCACCGGCACCGGTCCCATCCTCGTCCTCTCCACCTATCCGCAGCTCATCGACGAGCGGCTGGTGGCCAAGCTGCGCTACAAGGGGATCGACAAGTTCATCGCTTACGAGGTCGACCTCGGCGCGGTGGAGGCCCGGTACCCGCACTCCTTCCAGGGCGTCGCCGCCGACCTGGCGGGCAGCGAGGACATCCGCGTCCTCGACTTCAACGGCCACCAGATCATGGCCAATTTCTCTCTCGACGAGCTCGGCGAGCCGATCAAGTTCGGCGGCTGAGCCAGGAGGCTACTGCCATGCGTCGCACGCTGTGCACGACTCTCGTGTTGTCTCTCGCCGCCGGCATGGCGCTCGCCGCCGACAATCGCCCCCTGAGCCCTGCAGGCGAGGCGTCGGCCCAGGTGCTGGGCAAGTGGGTGGCCAGCGACAAGCCCACCTACGCGCTCGGCAACAAGCGCTACGAGGGCGGCAAGTGGATCGACATCACCTTCGGTCGGCCGCTGCGGCGCGGTCGCGACTTGTGGGGTTCGGGCGCCAGCTACGGCAAGGACGCCCTGCTCGACGCCCCGATCTGGCGCGCCGGCGCCAACGTCAGCACCCGTCTCAAGACCGAGGTGCCGCTGGTGATCGCCGGCAAGACAGTGGCGCCCGGCGAGTACAGCCTGTTCATCGACCTCAAGGAGAACAGCTGGACGCTGGTGGTCTCCTCCTGGCCCGCCCAGCAGCACTACGACCCCAACGACAAGGCGGCGCTCTGGGGCTCCTACGGCTACACGCCGGACAAGGACGTGGTGCGGGCGAAGATGAAGCTCGAGACCCTGCCGCACTCCGTCGAGCAGCTCACCTGGTCGTTCGTCGACATGACCGACCAGAGCGGCGCCCTGGCGATCAGCTGGGGCAACACCATGGCCTCGGTGCCGTTCCAGGCCGCTGCCGCCCCGGCGGCCGGCGGCGGTTCCTAGCGGTCAGACACTGGCGCTCAGGGAACCTGGCGCTCGCCGGCGAGCGCCAGGTCGCGGCGGGCGGCGGCGTCGCTGGGATCGATGCGCAGCGCCATCTCGTAAGCCATCACCGCGCCGGTGGCGTCGCCGGCGCGTCGCAGGGCAACGCCGAGATTGGTCCACGCCGCGGTGAGCGAGGGGTCGAGGCGGAGGGCGCGGTAGAGCAGCTCGAGCGCCTCG
>DASYUP010000497.1:0-12903 GCA_036001185.1 Thermoanaerobaculia bacterium | reverse complement strand
CCAGCGGGCGTGGTAGCGGTACTGCTTGCGGTCACGGGCGTCGCGGCCGGTCGCCTGGATGTGACCGCGGGAGCTGGTGCAGATCCACACCTGGGTCCAGGCGGGCGGGATGGTGAGGGCGCGGACCCGCGACAGGGTCGGCGGGTCGCGCAGCAGAGCGCCGTCGGGATCGAGGTAGGAGAACCCGCGTCCCCGGCGCCGCCGCCGGATGCCGGGCCCGGCGTCGGAGACGTAGAGCAGGCCCGCGGCCGAAGCGGCGGCAAGCGAGTCCTCGAGTAGCGGCGTGACGGCGGCGGCGACGGCAACCACGGCGCCGGTGCGCTGGCAATTCCAGTGCCACGGCCGTCGCGTGGCGGGTTTCTTGCTTACGCGGCCAGTCGATGGCCGAACATGGCGCTGAATCCGGATCGGTGTCGCGACCTTTTTCTGGTGAGCGCACGCCGGCTCCCCGGCGAGTGCTGGTGGTCGACGACAACCTCGACGCTGCCGAGGGCCTGGCCATGCTGCTCAGTCTCAAGGGGCACCAGGTGGCCACCGCCTACGACGGTCAGGGGGCGATCGATCGGGCCCGCGAGTTCGTTCCCGACGTGGTGCTGCTCGACATCGGGTTGCCGCGGTTGGACGGCTTCGAGGTGGCCCGCCGGCTGCGCCAAGAGCATGCCGGCCGGCCGCTGCTGCTGGTCGCGTTGACGGGCTACGGCCAGGAGCGCGACCGCCTGCGCGCCCGCGAGGCCGGGTTCGATCACCATTTGCTCAAGCCCGTGCGGCTGGAGATGCTCGAGCAGCTGCTGGCCCCGGCGGCCAGCCCCAACCCCGGCTAGCGTGCAGCGTCTGCGGCGGACCGCGCCGCGGACGTTTCACACGCCGAGCTGTCGCAGCACGGACTTTGGCACTCGCTGGCGCTGCGTGAAGAACTCCTCCCAGGGGTCGCGGCGCATCGTCTTCAGCCGCCGGGGCAGGTTGCGCACCGTGTAGTGATCGGGTCGTAGCCGGGCGGTGAGCTCCTCCCAGCGGATGGGAGCCGCCACCGGGGCTCCCGGACGGGCGCGCGTCGAGTAGGGAGCGACCGCGGTGTTGCCGAAGCCGTTGCGCAGGTAGTCGAGAAAGATCTTCCCTGGCCGCTTGGCCTTCGCCATCACCGTCACGTAGCGCTCGGGCTCACGGCTGGCGAGCAGTTGCACCACCGCCCGGCAGAACGCCTTGGCGGGGTCCCAGGCGAGCTGGGGGATGATCGGCACGACGACGTGCACGCCCTTGCCGCCCGAGAGCTTGGCGAAGCTCTCCAGGCCGAGCTCCCGCAGCAGTGCGCGCAGGTCGCGTGCGGCGCCGACGCAGTCGGACCAGTCGACGCCGGGGCCAGGATCGAGGTCGAAGATCAGCACGTCGGGCTTCTCCAGGTGCTGGCGGCGCGATCCCCAGGGGTGGATCTCCAGCACTCCCATCTGCGGCAGTGCCAGCAACGCTGGCACCGACTCGACGGCGACGTACACGCTGTGCTCGCCGCCGCGCTCGACCACCGGCACCTCGACGAGCTCGGGCGGCGTGGCGTCGGCAAGGTGCTTCTGGTAGAAGCACGGCTTGTCGCGGCCGCCGGGACAGCGGAGCAGCGTGAGCGGCCGGCCGTCGAGGTAGGGAAGCATGCGGTCGGCGACCGCTTGGTAGTAGCGCACCAGCTCGAGCTTGGTCAGCCCCAGCTCGGGGTAGAGCACGCGGTCGGGGTTGCTGATGCGCACGCCCGCGACCTCGACTCCCGGGCTCGCGCGCTTGCCGCTCGCCGGCCGGTTGGCGACGGCTGTGGTCGTGGACGCAGCCTTGGCGGCCGGCCGGCGCTTCGCAGCGGCCTTGGCTGCGGGCGCTTTCGCTCGCGTTGCCTGGCGCGCGCCGGTGGCGGCCGGCCGGGCGGCGCCGCGACGTTTCTTCACCGCTCCCGCGGCCCGCCCGCGGTCGCTCCCGTCTTCGGCCTCTGCGGGTACCTCGCGCACCACTTCCGACGCCTCCTTGTCCGCGCGCAGCCCGCGGAACGTCGGGTGGCGCAGCACGCCGTCCGCGGTCCAGGCGGTGAAGGCCACCTGCGCCACGAGCTGCGGCTCCACCCAGTGCACACCGCGCGCCTTGTAGCCGCGCGGCGGGTTGACGACCGCCGGGGTGGCGCGTTCGAGTGGGCGCAGGCGGCGCAGCAGGTCGTGCAGGGTGGCGTCGTCGAAACCGGTGCCGACCTTGCCGGCGAAGCGCAGCGCGCCGGGTCGTCGCCGCGCGCCGGGCTCGTGCACGCCGAGGAGCAGCGCGCCGAGGCCCTGGCGCGAGCCGCGGGGCTCGGTGTAGCCGACGATCACCAGCTCCTGTTCGGCGAGGCACTTCACCTTCAGCCAGTCGCGCCCGCGCCC
The DNA here is from genome assembly GCA_036001185.1 of Thermoanaerobaculia bacterium. GTDB lineage: Bacteria > Acidobacteriota > Thermoanaerobaculia > Multivoradales > JAIOJS01 > DASYQD01. The sequence goes on along the minus strand of DASYUP010000497.1, from coordinate 10,519 downwards.
CGAGCGAGAGGGCGCGTCCGCTCGCTTGCAGACGATCCCCTCGAGATGATGGCGGCACGCCTGCGCGAAGAAGGGCCGGCCCTCACCCTCGACGTGGTCGGAGTAACGCAGCGCTTCGCGCCCGGGAGGCGGAATGGCGGCGAGCAGCGCCTGCAGCGCTTGCTTGCGCGCCAGCAACGCCGCGTGGCTGAGGTCGTAGCCATCCAGGTGCAGCAGGTCGAAGGCGAAGTAGAGGAGGCGGTCGTCGCTGCCGCCGCCGGAGGCCTGCTGCAGCCCCTGGAAGTCGGTGCGCCCGTCGGCACCCATCCACACCACCTCGCCGTCGAGCAGGGCGGTGCCGGCGGGGAGGAAAGCCGCCGCTGAGGCGAGCCGCTGCCAGCTGTCGGTCCAGTCGTTGCCGCGGCGGGTGATGAAGCGCGCCCCTCCGTTCTCCAGGCGGCATAGCGCCCGGTAGCCGTCGAGCTTGATCTCGTGCAGCCACCCCTCGCCGCGGGGCGGCTCGTCGACCAGCGTCGCCAGCTGCGGCGGCACGAACTCGGGCAGCGCGCCCCGCCGGGCGCCGGGCACGTTGGCAGGGTCGACCGCCGGCGTCTTGGCGCGGTGGCTGCGCCAGACGCGCGCCGGCCGCTTGCCGATCTCCTCCAGCGTGCGGCCGGTCTGCACGCTCTCCGGCCGCTGTTCGGTCACGGCGCCGTCGCTGCCCCGCCGCGCCGCGTCGTCGGCGAGCTTGCGCAGCAGCCACTGCTGCTTGCCGCCGTCCTTGCCGGTGCGCACCAGCAGCCAGCGGCCGTGCAGCTTCTCGCCGGCGAGCGAGAACTCGAGCTTGCCGCGCTCCAGGTCGCGCCTGGCGTCCCCCTCCGGCTGCCAGGTGCCGCGGTCCCACAGCAGCACCGAGCCGCCGCCGTATTGCCCCTGCGGGATCACCCCCTCGAAGTCACCGTAGTCGAGGGGGTGGTCCTCGACCTCCACTGCCAGTCGCTTGTCGGCCGGGTCGAGCGACGGGCCCTTGGGCACCGCCCAGCTCTTGAGCACACCGTCGAGCTCGAGCCGGAAGTCGTAGTGCAGCCGGCGCGCGGCATGCTTCTGGATGACGAAGCGGAGGGCGGGCCGCTGGCGGGCCTGGGGGCGGTCTTTCCGCGCCCGGCCGTGCGGCTCGGGCGTGCGAGCGAAGTCGCGCTTGCGCTGGTACTCGCCGAGGCCCATGCCGGCCGACTTTGCAACCAGGATGCCGTGGAGGGGTGAGCGGGGGACCCCTAGCGCAATCCTTAGCGAGCAGGAATGGCGAGCACCTGCCCCGGCTTGATCCCGCGGCTGGGGAGCCGGTTGGCGCGCCGGAGCGACAGCACCGAGACGCCGTGGCGGCGGGCGATCGACCAGAGGTTGTCGCCATGACGCACCTTGTAGCGGCGCGCCGAGGCGACGCGGTGGGCCGTCGTCGCGGCGCGGTGCCGGGTCGCCGGACGGCGGGCCGAGGGGGCGGCAGGGCGCGCCCGCTGCGCCGACGTGCGGGTCGCCGCCGGGGCGGTGGTCGAGACCAGCGTCGGCGTCGCCGGCGGGCGGCCGGCCACGGTGGCGTCGGCGGGAAGGGCGGCCGGTCCCACCCAGGGCATGCTCGCCAGCACCGCGCCTGGTAGCGCGCCGGCCACCGTACCGGGCGCCGGCACGGTGATGCCGTTCTTCTCCAGGAACGTCGCGTAGGACGGGAAGACGACGATGTGGTAGTGGGGTATGACGCGCTCGCGGGCCGCCTCGATGACCCCCTGGTCCTCGAGGTCGAGGAGGGCATGCTCCAGCCAGCGGCGACACTGGCTGACGTTGCTGATGCGCAGGTCCACCGCCATCCCCGTGGGGTGCACCGACAGCGGGTCGCTGTTCCAGGGCTGGTGGTTGCGCGGGCGGACCAGGCTGGTGACGACCAGCTTCTCGCCGCAGGCCTCGCGGTACTGGCTGGCCAGCCGCTCGACGAACACCTTCACCTCGGGCCGCGCGGCGGTGTGCCGCACGTCGGGGTGGATGAAGTAGTCGTCGTTGCCCCGCATCGGCACCAACAGGCCGCGGCGCACGTAGTCGTGCACCTGGTCGTCGTTGTCGAGGAAGGCAAAGCCGGCATCTCGCGCGGAGAGTGCCTGGCGCAGCAGGGCCGTGTGAGTGGGCTGCAGGCTGGCGGCGGATAGAGCGGGCGAGGCGACGAGGGCGAGCAACGGGGCGAGGAGGGCGATGCGACGAACGGCGCGGCGGAAGAGGGGGAGGCGGGGGCGGCGCGGCAAGTTGGACTTCTCCTTCACTCGCGATCGGCGCCGGCCGGGCCCTCGCCCCAGGTCCACCCTGGATCGCCATCCGGGTCGCCTGGGTCGTCCAGGTCGCCCAGAAGGAAGGCCTCCGACGCGGGTCCTGATGAGCACGAACCTGCCCGGTGAAGGGCTGGCCCGTACGGCTTCGGATTGGGGAGAGAGCGGTCCCGCGAACCGCCGTGGCTATTATAACCCGAAGCGGGGACGGTAATTCCCCACTGCGTGGAACTGGCGGCGGTCGGCGATCAGTTCGGGCTGGAGGGGGGCGCGGCCGGCGGCTGCGGCCGCGGGGAGACGAGCTCGACCCCGGGGGGCCGCGGCTCGTCAGCACCCGAGTCAGCACCAGAGGTCGAAGAGTCGAGCTCGCCGCGTCGCTCGACCCGCACCTCGGTGCCCTGTCCGAACATGCGGGTGACGTCGTCGTGGAGGCGGACCGGCGCCGGGTCCGGGGCCGAGCGGGCGATGAACTCGGCGAGCCCCTGGCCCGGCTCGCCGGCGGTGCCGGGTGGCAGGGTGCCGAGAGCGGCGAGCGGGGGCTGCAGCGTCTGGTCGGCGCAACTGCGCAGGGGCACCTGCCACGCCGGCATCTCCTCGCGCACGCGTTGACCGCACAGCGGGCTGGCGAGCAGGCCGCTGGTCGGATCGATGTCGACGCCGATGAACCCGGGGGGTGCCGCCACCGATTGATAGCCGCCGGCCGGCTCGAGGCGCGCCTCGTAGCGGCTCCACAGCGGCAGCGCGCCCCTGCTGCCCGAGAGACGAGTGGGCTGGTTGCCGTCGTAGCCGACCCACACCACGGTGACGCGCTCGGCCGAGTAGCCGGCGAACCAGTTGTCGCGGCGATCGTCGGTGGTGCCGGTCTTCCCGGCCAGCACACCAGGACGGATGCCGTAGGCGCGGGCGCCGGCGCCGGTGCCGTGGTCGAGCACGCCGCGCAGGATCGAGGTGACGGTGTAGGCGGCCTCAGCCGTCAGCACCCGCTCGGGCAGCGGCGGTGCGGGGGCGACCAGCGCCTCGCCGTCGCCGCCCAGCACGGCCTCGAGGCCCCACGGAGCGGGGCGACGGCCGGAGGCGCCGAGGGTGGAGTAGACAATGGCCAGCTCGAGGGGCGTCACCTCGCAAGCACCGAGGGCGAGCGAGGGGAAGGGACTGAGCGCCGAAGCGATGCCCATGGAGTGCGCCACCGCCACCACCCGCGGCAGGCCGGCCCGCACCGCCACCCGCACGGCGGGGATGTTGAGACTCTGCTCGAGCGCCTGGCGGGCGGTGACGTCGCCGTGGAAGGTGCGGTCGTAGTTCTGCGGCCGCCACATCCGGCGGTCGGTGCGTACGAGGATGGGAGAGTCGCGCAGTAGCTCCCAGGGCTCGAGCCGACCATCCATGAGCGCCGTGGCGTAGACGATCGGCTTGAAGGTGCTGCCGGCCTGGCGGCGTGCCTGGGCGACGCGATCGAATTCGCTGCGCCGCCAGTCACGGCCGCCGACCCAGGCGAGGATGCGGCCGCTCTCCGGCTCGAGCGACACCAGCGCCGCCTGCAGCGGCGCGCGGCGAGCGCCGCCTTCGCGAGTGCGCTCGAGGTCGTCGAGCCCGGCGGCGACCACCTGCTCGGCCACCGCCTGGTCGGTGGACGAGAGGGTGGAGAGCAGGTGATGACCGGTACCTGCCAGGCGCTCGACGTCGAAACGTTGGCGAGCCTCGGTGGCCATGGCGACGGCGAACCAGGGCGCCCGCCGGCCGGCTACCGGTAGAGGCCTGACGACCAGCGGCTCGCGCCGGGCCGCCGCCGCCTCCGCGCGGGGGACGAAGTGGCGCCGCGCCATCCGTCGTAGCACCCGGTCGCGACGGGCCTGCGCGGCGGCCGGCGCGGTGAGCGGCGAATAGTCGGCCGGCGACTGAATCATCCCCGCCAGCGTCGCCGCCTCGGCGAGCGTCAGCTCCGCCGGCTCCTTGCCGAAGTAGGCGCGCGCCGCGGCGCCGATGCCGTGCAGGTTGGCGCCGCCGGCGCTGCCCCAGTAGACCTCGTTGAGATAGGCCTCGAGGATCCGCCGCTTGCCGAAGCGCGCGTCGACGAGCACCGCCAGCACTGCCTCGCGGACCTTGCGGGCCACCGTCCGTTGCGGGCCGAGGAAGAGGTTCTTCACCAGCTGCTGGGTGATGGTGCTACCCCCCTGGCGGATCTCGCGGGCGCGCAGGTCCTCCCAGGCAGCCCGCAGGATGCCCGAAGGCGCCACCCCCGTGTGGCGGAAGAAGCTGGAATCTTCGGCGGCAAGAACGGCGTCGACGACGTGCGGCGGCAGGTCGGCGAGGCGCACCGGCCGGCACTCGCGCAGCTCGGCGTCGTAGTAGGTATAGAGCAACGGGCGGCCGAGGCTCACCGCGCCACGGGGCCCGAGGTCGCGGCCGCCGGAGCTCAGGCTCAGCAGCCGGCCGCCGGCGAAGCGGGCCTCGAGGTTGGTGGCGGCGAGCACCTCGTCGTCCGCTCGTGCGCGCAGCGCGAGCCGCAGCTCGCCGGCGCCGAGGACGTATTCCCCGCTCGTCGGCTCGCCCGGCGCCGGGCGGTAGCCGAGCGAGCGGAGGTCGGTGCCCAGGGCGCGCGCGTCGACCGCGGCGCCGACGCGCAGCACCAGCGGCGCGGCGTAGAGCCGCGAGGGCTCCGCCGGGCGATAGTCACCGAGCTCGCCGGCCGTGCTCCAGAAGTGCGCCGCCAGGGCGAAGACGGCGAGCAGCGGCAGACCGACGGCAAGAGCGGCGAGGGCCATGACCCGCCGAGTACCGAATGCATGGCACAGGATGTCGCGGAGGCGGTGGAGGAGGAGCGGGGCTCGCATGGGCCGGCGCCGCGAGCGGCTGTGGCCCGCGATGCACCTGCCCGAAGTGCAAGGCAGATACCCACGTGTCCTGCCGGAAATGGGCCGCAGCTTTTACAGGCGGATTGCAGGGATTACATGCCGGGCGCAGCGCATGTGAGTGTGCTAAGCCATTGGCGTGCTGGGTGTTATTGCCGGGCCTCGAAGGTCGATGACGTCATGGTCCTTCTGGCACGTACCCTGCACAAAAGCCAGCCGGAGACAACAGAACGGTACGGGGAGCACCAGCCGACTTCGCCACGAATCGCCGTTGACCGCAGTTTCCTTTCAGTCCCCTGCCAGGACCACCCTCCGACAGCTACCAGCCGGCTCGCCCGTACCGTTCCGTCTCCCAATCGCCGGCAACCAGACAAGGTGAGGCATGGCGCCCGAGGGTGCGCCAGCCCTCGGCGTGCGTGTCCGGGCGCACCGTGTCCGGGCGAACCAGAGGCCCGGACGCACCAAGCGCCGTCGGGCGCGCCAGCCCATGGCGGCAGCGCAGGCGTTACCCGGCGTAGCCGGGATAGAGCTGCCGGTAGCTGTCGGACAGCACCAGGATGCGCTTGACGTAGGCCTGGGACTCGCTGATGTCGAGCCGCTCGAGGAAGAGGTCGAGCTGGTCGTCCCGGCCCCCCGACTCCTTCCACAGCCGCTTGATGCGGTTGGGGCCGCCGTTGTAGCCGGCGAGCGCCAGCTCGACGTTGCCGTCCATGCGGTCGAGCACGTTCTTGAAATACGCGGTGCCGAGCTCGATCGAGTAGTCGGGGTCGTACATCTTGTCCGGCGAGTGGGCGAGCCCGAGCCGCCCCGACCACTCCTGGGCGGTCGCCGGCATCAGCTGCATGAGGCCGCGGGCGCCGGCCCAGCTGCGGGCGTGGCGGTCGAAAGCGCTCTCCTGGCGGATGATGCCCGCCACCAGCGCTGGCGCCAGGCCCCGGCGCTTGGAGTACTTCTCGATGGCGTCCTGGTACTGCAGTGGATAGTAGGCCTCGAGAACCGGCAGCGGGACCGTCGCCTGGAAAGGTCCGCCGAGGGCGGGGAAGGCGGCGCGTAGCAGCTGCACCCCCTTGCGCGGATCACCCTGGCGAACGGTGAGGATGCCCTCGAGCGCGGTGACGTCGCGATCGTGGTCGCCGTCGCCGTCGGGCTGTGCCAGCCCGCCGAGCTCGATGCGAGCCAGCGAGTCGAGACCGAAGTTGGACAGCACCAGCACTCGACGCAACGCCGGCTCGACCGGCCAGGCGACCGACAGGCTCCCCGGCTGCTGCTCGACGGTCTGCTCGCCGCCCAGCCGTGCCTGCGCCTGGCGGACGTAGAAGTCGGCGGTGTCGGCGTGAGCGAGCACCTGCCGGTACTCCTCGGTGGCGCGCCGTTGCTGTCCCAGCTCCTCGAGGGCCCGCCCCTTCCAGTAGCGTCCGCGATGGGTCTCCGGGTCGGCGGGGTAGATCTGCTCGAGCTGCGTCCAATAAGCGATGGCGGCGGTGTAGTCGCGATGCTCGAAGCCGTTCCAGCCGCGCTTCCACAGGTAGGAGGCGCCGGTGCGGTCTTTGGGGTCGAGCTTGCGCAGCAGCTCGAGCATCTCCATTGCCTCGTCGAAGCGATTGGCCTCGGCCAGCAGCCCGTAGAGCTTGCGCACGGCCGACACCGAGATGGCGGTGTCGACGTCGAGCTCGACGACGCGGCGCAGGTGCTGCTGGGCTACCGCCAGCATGTGGTTGCGCTGGGCCCCGGCGAGGTTGTTGCGACCCGGGCGAGCGGTGGCGACGTCGGTGGCGGCGAGGGCGCGCTCCCACTCGAGCTTGGCCTCCTCCTCGTCGTCGCGCGGGAAGACGCTGCGCAACAAGGCGTAGGCGAGTGCGCCCTGGTCCTGCTGGGTGAGCGCCTCCGCCTGCAGCAGATACCAGCGAGTGTCGCGGTCGGCCACCGGGATGGTGCCGAGCGTGCTGGCGGCAGCGAGCCCCTGGTCGGCGGCCAGCCAGCCGGCGGCCCGCTGCTCGACCTCCTTCATGCTCAGCACGCCGTCCCAGCTGTCGATGCGGCCGGTCTCGTCGCGGAAGACGTCGGAGACGCGCAGCTCTCCCGCCTTGACCGGCGCCGAGACCAGCAGCCGCTTGGCGGCGGCGCGCTCCACCAAGCGGTCGCCGAGGGCGACGCCGATGCGCCAGGCGAGCACGTCCACCGCGGTGGCGGTGGCGGGTGGCAGCTTGAGCGTGCGCGCCAGCTCGATCCAGTTGAGGGCGCGCTCGGTGTCGTTGTGGTCCCAGGCGCGCTGGGCGGCGACGATGAGGGCACCGCCGCGCAGCGGCGAGGACGAGCCACGATCGAGCAAGCCTGCGAGGGCGCGGTCGGCGAGCGCCTCGTCGCCGCTCCGTGCCGCGGCGTCGGCGAGGGCGAAGAGCCGCCAGTCCTCGAGCTCGCCCGCCTTGTCGGCGACCATCTGCAGCACGCCGGCGGCGTCCTCGTAGTGGCCGCTGGCGTACTCGTGGAGTCCCAGCACCACCAGCGCCCGCTCGCGCTCGTGCGGGTCGCGGTCACCGAGGCCCGTGAGCAGGCCGCGCACCGTTGCCAGGTCGCCGCGGCGGAAGGCCTCGGCGGCGCGGGCGTAGGCATCCGTCGCCGTCGGCGGGGGGGCCAGCACCGGGCGGCCGGCCACCGGCCGGCTCAGGGGCGGTCGCGCTCTGCGCTGGCGGCCCAGCAACACGCCGACGGCGGCGGCGACGACCAGGAAGAGGCCGAGGGCGGTGACCAGGGTGCGAGTCGGGCGGCGCATCGAGCTCCTTCGTACCCTCTCGAGGGCGTCAGCAGTGACGAAGGCTGGCCAGAGCCAAGACTGCAATCTCGAGCCAGTGGTGCGATCTCGCGGGCATGCAGGCGCCGAGGGTGGCGGATCCGCTGCGCAAGGCGTATTCGGTTCAAGGGGGGGAACGGGGCCGAGCAGGGGCTTATTCCCGCTCTGCCAGGACGGCATGCGGAAGGCCGGACGGGCGACGTGGTGTTATACTCGGCAGGCGGCCGGGGGTGCGCCTCCGGCCGTTGCTGTAACTGGAGGCAGGCTCACCCCGCCCAGCTCCCCGAGCCCCGTGCTCCCGAGCCGATCCGGATCGACCGGCCACCACCCATCACCCCTGCGGAGGCTGACGTGCAGACAGAGACCGAGACGGTGGCGCCCGCCGCCGGCAGCGAGCGGCGCGCCGACGTGCGCAACCTGGCCATCATCGCCCACGTCGACCACGGCAAGACCACCCTCGTCGACGCCATGCTCTGGCAGAGCGGCATCTTCCGCGCCAACGAGTCGGTGATGGAACGGGTGATGGACAGCAACGACCTCGAGCGCGAGAAGGGCATCACCATCCTCGCCAAGAACACCGCCATCAACTATCGCGGCACCCGCATCAACATCGTCGACACCCCGGGTCACGCCGACTTCGGCGGCGAGGTTGAGCGCACCCTCAAGATGGTCGATGGCGTGCTGCTGCTGGTCGATGCCAGCGAGGGACCGCTGCCGCAGACCCGCTTCGTGCTGCGCAAGGCCCTCGAGGCGCATCTCACGCCGATCGTGGTGATCAACAAGATCGACCGCCCCGACGCCCGCCCGGCGGAGGTGCTGGACGAGATCTACAGCCTCTTCATCGACCTCGACGCCGACGAGCAGCAGCTCGACTTCCCGGTCTGGTACTGCAACGCCCGCAAGGGCACCTGCCGCCCGACGCCGGAAGGTGAGGAGACGACCCTGGCGCCACTCTTCGAGGAGATCGTCAACACCGTGCCGGCGCCGACCTTCGACCCGCGGATGCCGCTGCAGCTGCTGGTCACCAACCTCGACTACGACGACTACGTCGGCCGCCTGGCCATCGGGCGTCTCTTCAACGGCAGCCTGCGCAAGGGGCAGGAGGCGACGGTCTGCCGCCGCGACGGCGCCACGGTGCCCTTCAAGGTGACCTCGCTGCTCGGTTACGAGGGGCTCAAGCGGGCGGACATCGCCGAGGCGGCGGCGGGCGACATCGTCGCCCTCGCCGGCGTCGAGGAGGTCACCATTGGTGACACCATCTCCGACCCTCTGGACCCACGGCCGCTGCCCACCATCCACGTCGACGAGCCGACCCTGCAGATGGTGTTCGCCGTCAACGACTCGCCGATGGCGGGGCGCGAAGGGCAGCACGTCACCTCCAACAAGCTGCGCGAGCGGCTGCAGCGCGAGCTGCGGCAGAACGTGGCGATCCGCGTCGAGGCGACCGGCTCGGATGCCGCCTTCCAGGTCTCCGGCCGCGGCGAGCTGCAGATGGCGATCCTCATCGAGATGATGCGCCGCGAGGGCTACGAGCTGGCGGTGGGCAAGCCGGAGGTGATCACCCGCGAGATCGACGGCAAGCTCCACGAGCCGATGGAGCAGCTCGTCATCGACTGCCCGGACGACGCCGTCGGCGGCGTCACCCAGAAGGTGGGCACGCGCAAGGGGCGCCTGCTCAACCTCGTCAACCACGGCAGCGGCCGCGTGCGGCTGGAGTTCCGCATCCCCTCGCGCGGGCTGATCGGCTTCCGCACCGAGTTCTTGACCGAGACCCGCGGCGCTGGGCTGATGAACCACCTGTTCGACGGCTGGGAGCCGTGGCAGGGGGAGATCGCCCACCGCGCCAGCGGAGTGCTGGTCGCCGACCGCGCCGGCAAGGCGACCGCCTACGCCATCGACCACCTGCAGCCGCGCGGCACCCTCTTCGTCGGCCCCACCGAGGAGGTCTACGAGGGGATGGTGGTCGGCGAGCACGTGCGCGACAGCGACCTCGACGTCAACATCACCAAGGAGAAGAAGCTCACCAACATGCGGGCTTCGAGCAGCGACGAGCTGGTGCGGCTGGTGCCGCCACGGCGCCTGTCGCTCGAGCAGGCGCTCGAGTTCATCCGCGAGGACGAGCTGGTGGAGGTGACGCCCAAGGCGTTCCGCCTGCGCAAGCGCGTGCTGTCAGCCTCGCGGCGCCGGACGCTGGCGAAGTAGGCCGCAAGGAATGCCGAAAGGACCGATGGAAGTTACAATTCCTGAGATGTTTAGTGGCGCGATCCCGCAGCACACCGTACCCACTACCGACAAGTGCTTCGCCGCCCTCGGGCTCGCCGAGCCCATCCAGGACGCCCTGCGCGAGATCGGTTTCGAGAGCCCTACCCCGGTGCAGGCCGAGGTGATCCCGCTGGCGCTCTCCGGCCGCGACGTCATCGGCCTCGCCCAGACCGGCTCCGGCAAGACCGCCGCCTTCTGCCTGCCGCTGGCGCAGCGGCTGTGGCACGGACGCGGCGTGCGCGGCCTGATCCTCTCGCCGACGCGCGAGATCGCCCTGCAGACGCAGGCCTTCCTCGAGCTCTTCGGCCGCGACCACAAGCTCACCGCCGCCT
>DASYUP010000496.1:0-11389 GCA_036001185.1 Thermoanaerobaculia bacterium | reverse complement strand
GGTGCGCCCCTTCTCGCACCTGGTGCCGGCACCGCCGCTGTACGCGGCGGTGGCGCTGCTGGCCTCCGGCGAGCCGGTGCCGGTGCTCTCGATGCGGGGGCTCGGCGACTACCGTCCGACCGGCGAGGTGCCGGCGGTCGTCGCCGTCGGCAGCCGTGCGCCGCGGCTGCGGGTGCTGCTGGTCGAGGACTCGCTGGTCACCCGCGAGATGGAGCGGCGGCTGCTCGAAGACGAGGGCTTCGACGTGGTGGCCGTTCCCGGCGCCCAGGAAGCTTTGCAGGCGCTCGGCGAGCACTCCTTCGAGTGCGTCGTCACCGACATCGAGATGCCGGAGATGAACGGGCTCGAGCTGACCCGCCGCCTGCGTGGCATGGAGCGCTTCGCTCAGCTGCCGGTGATCGTCGTCTCGACCCTCGATCGCCCGGAAGACCGTCTCGCCGGCCTGCAGGCGGGCGCCGACGCCTACCTGTCGAAGCAGGAGTTGCAGGCGCAGAGGATCGGCGGGCTCATCCGCCGGCTGGGAGGGCCGCAGTGAGCGCGCCGGTGCGAGTGCTGGTGGTCGACGACTCGCCCACCGTGCGCGCGGTGCTGCGCCGCATGCTCAGTCGCGACCCTGGCCTCGCGGTGGTGGGGGAGGCGCGCGACGGCAACGAGGCAGTGGAGCTCACCACTACGCTGCGGCCCGACGTGGTGCTGATGGACCTCGAGATGCCCGGCCTCGACGGCTTCGCCGCCATTCAGCAGATCGCCGAGCGGCGCCCGACGCCGGTGCTGGTGCTGTCGTCGCGGCTGCGGGTGGGGGGACAGCGGACGGTCTTCGAAGCGCTGCAGGCGGGCGCCGCCGAGGTGCTCGCCAAGCCCGAATCGCCCGACGCCTGGGGGAGCCTGACCAGCACGCTGCCCGAGATCCTGCGTGGGCTCGCTCGCGGCGGCGCCGCGGCGGCGGTGCAGAAGCACGCCGGCGAGGAGCCGGCGAGACTGCCGCCACCGCCGGCGAGCGAACGGCTGGAGCTGCTGGCGGTGGGAGCCTCCACCGGCGGGCCGCAAGCGCTACAGGCGTTGCTCGAAGGTCTGCGGCCGGCGAGCGCGCGCCTGGCGGTGCTGGTGGTGCAGCACATCGCGCCCGAGTTCCAGGGCGGGCTCGCCGACTGGCTGCGCGAGGTGGTGGGCGCCGACGTGCGGCTGGCGCACCACGGCGAGTCAGTGACCCCGAGCACCGTGCGTCTGGCTCCGCAGGGCACCCACCTGCGCCTGCGTCCGGACGGCACGCTGGCCCTCGACGCCTCGACGCCGCCGCGCCGCGGCCACCGGCCTTCGGCCGACGAGCTCTTCTACTCCTGTGCCCGGCTCGGCGCGCGAGCGGCCGGCATCCTGCTCAGCGGCATGGGGCGCGACGGTGTCGAAGGGCTGCTCGCCATGCGGCACGCCGGGGCGGTGACGCTGGTCCAGGACGAGGCGAGCTCGGTGGTGTTCGGCATGCCGCGCGCGGCGCTCGAGGCGGGCGCCGCCGAGCTGGCCCTGCCGCCGGCGGCGCTCGCCGAATACGTGCGCGGCCTGGGGACCAGCCCGCTCCCGGCGGGGGGCGCGCCATGAGCCGCCAGATCCTCGTCGTCGACGACAGCGAGCTCTCACGGACGCTGATCAAGCGCATGCTGCAGAAGCAGGGTTTCGGGGTGCTCACCGCCGCCGACGGTGCCGAGGGGGCGGTGACGGCGCTGCGCGATCACCCCGACGCGGTGGTCACCGACCTCGAGATGCCGGTGATGGACGGCTACCAGCTGGCCCGCCTGCTGAAGAGCGATCCCGCCACCGCCGACATCCCGTTGCTCATCCTCACCTCGCACGGCGAGGCCTCGTCCCGCTTCTGGGGTCTGGAGACCGGCGCCGACGCCTACCTGGTGAAGGACGAGCTCGACGCCGGGCTGCTGCCGGCCGTCGAGCAGCTGCTGCTGGGCGCCGAGGAGCGCGAGCGGGACAGCGTCGACCCGCCGCAGACGCCGCTCGAGGTGCTGGCGCGGGTGAGCCGTCATCTCGACGCCCGCCTGCTCGAGGCGGTGCTGGTCAACCGCATCCTCGAGCGCGGCATGCAGGCGGAGGGGATCCGCGAGGCGGCGCAGGCGGTGATGGGCACGGTGGCGGACCTCGTCGACCTGGTGCTGCTCGGCGTCGCCGTCCACGAGCCCGACGAGTCGGTGGCCGTGCACCTCAAGGCCGGCGAGGGGCTCGCCAGCGGCGTCCAGCAGGCGCTCATCGGCGTGCTCTTCGACCGTCTGGGCATCGCCATCGACGCTCCCCGTGAGGTGGTGCTGCATCCCGCCGACCTGCCGGAGCCGCAGCACGGCGACTTCGACCGGCTCGAGCTCTTTCCGCTGCCGATGCGTGGCGCCAAGGGCCTGCTGGCGGTGCTGCCGAAGCGGCCTTTCGCCGACGATTCGCGCGAGCGCCTGTTGCTGCGCCAGCTGTCGAGCCACCTCGGGCTGGTGCTCGACAACGCGCGGCTGGCCCAGCGGCTGCGCGAGCTGTCGATGATCGACGGGCTCACCCGCCTGCTCAACCGCCGCACCGTGCACCAGCGGCTGGGCGAGGAGTGGGAGCGCGCCCGCCGCTACGGCGGCACGCTGTCGATCGTGCTCTGCGACCTCGACTACTTCAAGGCCATCAACGACACCCACGGCCACCTCGCCGGCGACGCCGTGCTGGTCTCGGTGGCCGACGTGCTGCGCCTGCACGCCCGGGCTGCCGACATCATCGGCCGCTACGGCGGCGAGGAGTTCCTGCTGCTGCTGCCGAGCACCGAGCTCGACAGCGCCTGCCGCGCCTCGCGGCGGCTGCTGGAGGCGATCGCCCACCACCCGGTGTCGCTCGGCACCGGCGAGCCACTGGTGGTGACCGCCTCGGCGGGCGTCGCCGCCCTCACCGAGCTCAGCGACGAGGCGACGCCGGACGCGCTACTGGCGCTCGCCGATCACCGGCTCTACGAGGCCAAGGCGGCAGGGCGGAACCGGTCGCTGCCCTGAGAGTGGCCGCCTTGGCGCCGAACCCGCGCTTGCCCTCCTCGCCAGTGATCCCCGCGCCGCGGCTCGAACGGCTGGCAGCGCTGGTCGAGGCGGTATCGGGCATCGTCTTCTCCGCCGGCCAGCTCGTGCACCTGCGTGAGCTGATGACGCGGCGGGCGGCGCAGCTGGGAATGGACGACCTCGGAGCCTACCTGCTTGCCCTCGAGCAGGGGCGGCTCGACGAGGAGTGGCGGTTGCTGCTGCCAGCGATCACCGTCAAGGAGTCGTATCTCTTCCGCATCCCCGAGCAGTTTCGCGCCCTCGGCGAGCGCATCCTCCCCGAGCTCGTGCGGGCGCGCAGCGCTGCCGGCGCAGGAGCGCACCTGCCGCTGCGCTTCTGGTCGGCCGGCTGCGCCAACGGCGAGGAGCCGGCAACCCTGGCGGTGGTGCTCGCCGAGGCGGGGCTGCCACCCGCTTCCTGGAGCATTCTCGCCACCGACGTCGACGAGCGCGCACTGCAGCAGGCGGCGACCGGAGTCTTCTCGGCCCGAGCCGTCAGCCAGGTGCCCCCCGAGCTCCTCTCCCGCTACTTCACGTCCCGGCCGGCCGGGTGGGAGCTCGACGGCGGCCTGCAGCGGCGCATCGAGCTGCGGCGGGTCAACCTGGTACGCGAGCCCTTCCCGGACCTCGGCGGTCCCTTCGACCTGGTCTTCCTACGCAACGTGCTCATCTACTTCCGGCCGGAGTCGCAGCGCCGCGTGGTGGAGGCGGTGACCGACAACCTGGCCGCCGACGGTCTGCTCTTCCTCGGCCACAGCGAGAGCCTCTGGCAGCTGTCGGCGCGGCTGGGGCCGGTGGACCTCGGCGGTTGCTTTGCCTACCGGCACGCCGCGACGGGCCTCAGTAGTGCGCCGAGTGGTGCCGCCGCGGCTGCTGAGGATCCTGCCCGGCGCGGCGAGGCGTCGCCGCGGGCCGCGCGCGTCGGCCGCGAGGGCGCGGCGCCGGCGACGACGGAACGGCGCCGCGCGACGCGACGGCCCAGCACTCCACCGCGTGAGCGAACGCCAGTACCCGCCCCCGCTTCCCGCAGCGCCCCGCCGGTCATCCCGGCGTCCTCGCTCACCGCTGCGGTCGCCGCCCTGGCCGCCGACAGTCCCCTCGAAGCGCTCGCAATGGTGAGCCAGCGGCTGGTGGCCGTGCCGCAGGACGCCGCGGCGCATGCCCTGCTGGGGCTGCTCAAGGACCTCCGGGGCGACGGCGAAGGGGCGCTCGCCGCCTACCGGGCGGCGCTCTTCCTGCGCCCCCACCTCTATCGCGTGCGACTGCTGCTGGCCGAACGGTTGCGGCTCGCCGGCTGGCGCGACCGGGCCCGCACCGAATACCGCCAGGTGCTGGCGACGCTCGAGGCCGGCGGCGAGGATCTCCCCGAGCTCGCCGAGGCGCTGGGCGGCGACCATCGTGACGTTGCCGGCCGCTGCCGGCTGGCGCTGTCCCGCCTGTGAGTCTGGCTGGCCCACCCCGAGATGTGGGTGGGGGTGCGTTCCCCTTCACCAGCAGCGGCGTAACTGCGGTGTAAACTGGCCTCGCCCGCAGCGGGCTCCCACCGATGTCGCCCCGAACCCCCTGGCTGGCTCGTCTTGCCGGCGACCCGTTGCGTGCCGGTGACCTTTACTACCAGCAGGGCCGACTGGCCCGTGCCGCCGACATGTACCGGCGCGCCAAGCGCTTCGACCAGGCGGCGCGAGTACGGCTGGAGATGGGCGACCGGCGCGCGGCGCTGGCCCTCTACCTCGAGGGCGGCGATCACCAGCGCGCCGGCGAGCTGCTGGCGCAGGACGGCGACCACAAGGAGGCGATCGGCCACTTCGAGACCGCTCGTGCCTGGGTGCCGGCCGCGGAGTCGAGCCTGGCGCTGAAGCAGCCCGAGCGGGCCGCGCGCTTCTTCGAGCGCGGCGGAGTGCTCGACCGGGCGGCGGCCTGCTTCGAGAAGGCAGGGGAGCTCGAGGAGGCCATCCGCTTGCTCGAGCGCGAGTCGCGCACGCTGTCGGGACGCCTGCGCCTCCAAGGTGACGACTCGCTGAAGGAAAGGCAACGGCAGGTCGACGCCCGCCGCGCCACCCTGCTGGCCAAGCTCGGGCGCGGCGCCGAGGCGGCGGAGCTGCTCCTCGTCCAGGGCGCCACGGCGCGCGCCGCCGAGCTGCTGGAGAAGAGCGGCGAGGCCGTGCGCGCGGTGCGCACCTGGGTGGCGGCCGGACAGCCCGAGCGCGCTCTGCCGCTGCTGCCCCAGGCGGAGGCGCTGCCGCCGGAGGAACGGGCGGCGATCTATCGCCAGTGCCTGCGCTTTGCCCAGGCCGCCCTGCTCTTCGTCGAGGCCGGTCGGGGCGCCGAGGCGGCCGAGTGCTGGGAGGCGGCGGGTGACTGGGAGGGCGCGGCGCCGCTGTGGGAGGATGGCGGCGAGATGGAGCGCGCCGGCGAGGCCTACTCGCGGGCCGAACGCTGGCGCGAGGCGGCGCGTTGCTTCAGCGCCGCCGGCAAGCTGGAGCTCGCCGCCGAGGCGTTCGCACACATCCCCGACGACGCGTCGGCGGCGGCCTGCTACCTCGCTGCCGGCCGCCCACTGCCTGCGGCCAAGAGCTTCCTCGCCGCCGGGGCTCGGGCGCAGGCCGCCGACGCCCTGCAGCAGCTCCCCGAGGACCATCCCGACTTCGAGCGCGCCACCCTGCTGCTGGTGCCGCTGCTGATCGAGGACGGCCTCTTCGAGGGCGCGCTGCATCGCCTGCAGCTGCTGGGGCAGGATCCCAACGCCACCGGCAGCATTGCGGTCGAGCGCCACTACTGGGAGGGGCGCGCGCTGGAAGGTGAAGGGCGGCTGGCCGAGGCGGCGCAGGCCTATCAGCGGACGGTGGCGATGAGACGCGACCACCGCGACGCCGCGCATCGCCTGGCCGACATCCGCGAGCGGCAGGGTCGCGAGAGCGGCGCCACCCCGGCGGTCGGCCTCGTCACCGGCCGCATCGAGCGCCTCGCCGCCAGCGACGGCACGCCACCGCCGGAGCTGCGGCCGGGCGTCACTCTTGCCGGCCGCTACCGCCTGCTGGGCGAGCTCGGCCGTGGCGGCATGGGGCGCGTCTACAAGGCCGAGGACCAGGAGCTCGGCGACACGGTGGCTCTCAAGACGCTACTGTCGAGCGCCGCCTTCGACTCCTCCGACCAGGACCGGCTGCTGCGCGAGGTGCAGATCTGCCGCCGTATCACCCATCCCAATGTGGTGCGGGTCTACGACCTCGGTCGCTTCCCGGGCGGCCTTTTCGTCACCATGGAGTACCTCGAGGGGCGCACCCTCGACCAGGAGCTGCGCGCCACCGGGCCCCTTCCCCTCGCTCGCGTGCGCGAGCTGCTGGCGCAGCTGCTGGCCGGGCTCGAGGAGGCGCACCAGCTGCGCGTCATCCATCGCGACCTCAAGCCTTCCAACGTCTTCCTCACCGCCGAGCGGGCGAAGATCCTCGACTTCGGCATCGCCCGCCAGGAGGGCCCCGATGCCGGGCTGACCATGACCGGCGAGGTGCTGGGGTCGCCGAAATACATGTCGCCCGAGCAGATCCAGGGCGAGGAGCTCGACGGCCGCTCCGACCTCTACTCGCTCGGAGTCCTCACCTACGTCATGCTGGCCGCCCGCGAACCCTTCACCGGCAAGAGCGCCAGCGCCATCGCCCTGGCCCAGCTGCGCGAGCCGCCGCCCGACATCCGGCAATTCCGCGCCGACCTGCCCGACGCCTGGCAGCAGCTGCTGTCGCGGCTGCTGGAGAAGGAGCGCGAGCGACGCTTCGCCGGGGCCACCGAGGCGCGCGAGGCGGTGCTGGCGCTGCCGGCGTAGCGCGCGGGAGTGGCGTGGCGGTAGCCTTCCTGCATGGCGCCCGAGCGGATCCTCATCGACGACCTCGATCTGCTGCTGGCGGTGCTGCCGCCGCGCCTGCGCGCCGGCGTCGAGCCGGCGGAGCGGCGCGAGGGGCTGCTGGAGGTCGTCCTCGACCTCGGCCGCCCGGCGGAGGCGCGCTACCCCGAGCGGGTGGTGGAGCTGGCGCCAGAGCCGGTCGTCCGCGAGGACCTGCAGCACGTGGTGGCGCGAGTCGGCCACTTCGGCAAGGACAACCGCGCCGGCATCGAACGCACGCTGCACCGCATCTCGGCGCTGCGCAGCCGGCGCGGTGACGTCGTCGGCCTCACTTGCCGGGTCGGCCGCGCCGTCATCGGCACCGTCGACGTCATCCGCGACGTCATCGAAACCGGGCGCTCCATCCTGCTGCTCGGCCGCCCGGGCGTCGGCAAGACGACGCTGCTGCGCGAGGCGGCGCGCGTGCTCGCCGACGACCTCGGCAAGCGGGTGGTGGTGGTCGACACCTCCAACGAGATCGCCGGCGACGGCGACGTGCCCCATCCTGGCATCGGCCGCGCCCGCCGCATGCAGGTGCCCTCTCCCGACGAGCAACACGGGGTGATGATCGAGGCGGTGGAGAACCACATGCCGGAGGTGATCGTCATCGACGAGATCGGCACCCACGCCGAGGCGCTGGCGGCGCGCACCATCGCCGAGCGCGGCGTGCAGCTGGTGGCCACCGCACATGGCAACAGCCTCGACAACCTGCTGCTCAATCCCACCCTCGCCGACCTCGTCGGCGGCATCCACGCCGTCACCCTCTCCGACGAGGAGGCGCGGCGCCGCGGCACGCAGAAGACGGTGCTCGAGCGCAAGGCGCCGCCCACCTTCGACGTGCTGATCGAGATCCAGGAGAAGGACCGCCTGGCGGTGCATCACCGGGTGGCCGAGGTGGTCGACCGCTTCCTGCGTGGCGGCAAGCCGCGACCGGAGGTGCGGCTGCGCACGGCGCGGGGAATGGAGATCGAGGAAGGCGGCAGTGGTGTTACGGCGCCGGGAGCCGCGCCGGCGCCGTCCTGGGAGCCGGCGGCCGACGGCGAGCCGCCGGCGCGCCCGCTGCAGCGGCAGACCCGCATCTACCCCTTCGCGGTGTCGCGCAGCAAGCTCGAGCGCGCCATCCGCGACCTCGGTGTGCCGGCGCGGTTGGTGGCGCACCTGCCCGAGGCGGACCTCGTGCTCACCGTCAAGGCGCAGGAGCGGCGGCAGCCGCAGAAGATCCGCGACGCACAGACGCGCGGCGTGCGGCTGGAGGTGGTGCGCAGCAACACCGTCAAGCAGATGGAGGCGTTCCTGCGCCGCGAGTTCGGCCTCGCCGATTTTCCCGAGGGGCAGGAGGTGGCGCTGCAGGAAGTGGAGGACGGCGTCGACGCGGCGCTCGAGGGCGGCCATCCCGTCGAGCTCTCGCCCCAGGAGTCCTACGTCCGCCGCCTGCAGCACGAGCTCGTCGAGCGCGCCGGGCTGGTGTCGGAGAGCAAGGGGCGCGAGCCCTACCGCCGGGTGGTCATCTACCCGAGCTGAGGCGCCGGCGCGTCGGCGCCCGCGCCGCCGCTAGTGATCGCCGCGCCGGTAGGGACGCGGCAGGCGCACCTCGTCGCCGTGCACCTGCAGCTCGTTCCACGAGACACGCGCCGCCGCGGTCTGGAAGTCGCGTGGGCGGATGGTGGCGGCAGCGCGGACGACGGCCGATTCCTCCGCTGCGGCGGTAGCGGGGTCTCGCGGGCGGACGGGGTGACGCATGGGGTGCTTCTTCGTTGGTGGGCGTCCTCGATGATGGGCCGTTGCTCAGTGATGAGAGTAGTGCTCGCGGAGGCGCCGCTGCCAGCTGGCATCCGAGAAGTCGGGCCACTGGTCGGTGGCGAGCGCGGGAG
This sequence comes from Thermoanaerobaculia bacterium, assembly GCA_036001185.1. Lineage (GTDB taxonomy): Bacteria > Acidobacteriota > Thermoanaerobaculia > Multivoradales > JAIOJS01 > DASYQD01. The sequence continues at coordinate 2,591 of DASYUP010000496.1, read as the reverse complement.
CCCGCTCGAGCGCGCCGTCGCGGAGGAGCTCGAAGCGCTGGCTGCTAGGGTCGAAGCGGAGCCATTGCCAGGGAACCGCGACCAGGCGGCCGGAGGCACCGGAGGACGCACCGAGGCAGAGGATCGCGAAGACCACCCTGCCGGTGTCGAGGTCGAGGAGCAGCTCGTCGACGGTGCCCAGAGTCGCGTGGCGGCGATCGACGAGCGGAGCGCCGGTCAGAGTGTCACAAGACTGCAGAGAGAACCCTCGGGTCACCACCTCGCCACCTCCTCTCGCATTGGTGCGCGGCGGATAGGGAGCAAGCAGGGTGCCACGCGGTGCCGTGCCGCGAGCTCCTGGCGGAGTCGGGGACTGCGGCACGCAGGCCGGCACCTATCCTGCAACATTTTCAGCTGACCTGCACCCCTTACAAGCAGGAATTGCGAACGCGCCGCGGACCTACGACGTGCCCAGGCGCAGGGTGCTCACCGAGTCCGGCGCCAGCCCCGGCGGTAGCTCGAGGGCGAGCGCCGCGGCCAGCTGGCGGCCGAGGATGGAGGCTTGTGGGCGCTCGGCGGCGTCCTTCGCCAGCGCGCCGAGCACCACCTCCTCGACGGCGGCGGAGAGCTCGGGCCGCAGCGCCCGCAACGGGCGTGGGGTCTCGGTGAGCTGCATCGCCACCACCGCCATGGGGTCGCCGTTGCGGGCCACGAAGGGCAGCCGACCGGTGAGCATCTCGTAGAGCATGATGCCCACGCTGTAGGTGTCGGCGCGGCCGTCGTAGCTCTGGTTGCGCAACCGCTCGGGCGCCATGTAGGCAGGCGAGCCGAGCACCGAGCCCTCGACGGTCAGGTTCTGCTCCAGCGCCGCCGCGCCCAGCGGCTTGGCGAGACCGAAGTCCAGCACCTTGATCCGCTCTCCTTGCGGCGTTGCCTGCAGGAAGATGTTTGCCGGCTTGATGTCGCGGTGCACGAAGCCGCGAGCATGCGCCGCCGCCAGCACCTCCAGCACCGGCAGCACCACTGCCGCCGTGCGCTCGGGAGCGAGGGCGCCCTGCTCGCGCAGCTCGGCGTCGAGCGACCGCCCCTCGAGGTACTCCATGACCAGGAAGGCCACGGAGTCAGTCGTGACGCGCAGCTCGTGCACCTCGACGGCATTGGGGTGGCGCAGGTTGGCGGCGGCGCGCGACTCGCGGCGCAGACGCTCGAGCGCCTCCTGCGAGTCACCCAGCGAGCTCTTCAGCACCTTGATCGCCACCGGTCTCTGCTGCTGCTCGTCGCGGGCGCGGAAGACGACGCCGAAGCTGCCGGCGCCCAGCTTCTCCTCGAGCAGGTAGCGGCCGTCGAGCAGCGTCCCCGGCGCGATGCGCTCGAAGGCGGCGCTGTCGAGACGCTGGGGGCGGGCGCTCTCGGCTGCCCGCTTCATCCGCAGCTGCGCCTGCACGCGCGCCAGCACCACCGGCAGGTCGAGCGGCTTGGTGACGTAGTCATTGGCGCCCTGGCCGAGCGCCGCCACCACGTCGGCGCTCTGGTCCTTGGCGCTCATCATGATCACCGGCAGCTCCGCAGATGACCAGCGCTGGCGCAGCGAGCCCAGCAGCTCGAGGCCAGTGGTGCGAGGCATGACGATGTCGAGCAGCACCAGGTCGGGAGGATGACGCTCGACGACCTCGAGGGCCTGGGCGCCGTCACGCGCCGTGGACACCGCGTACCCCTCCTCGCGCAGCAGCTCGGCCAGCGCTTCGCGCGTGTCGTCGTCATCGACGACCAGCAGGGTTGGGCGGCGGGCGTCCATCGACATGCAGGGGTCTTCCCAGCCGGGGGAAACGCAAGAGGGGTGCCAGAGTGGCCTCGCTGGGCCGGCGCCCTCCGCCCCGCGCCGGAGCCGCGAGGTCCAAGTGCTAGAGGGACTTGAGGAAGGCGACGAGGATCGTCTCGTGGCGCGAGAGCCCCGGCAGGGGTCGCGGCTCGCCGAGGCGAGCCAGACGGGCGCTCAGCCGCCCTTCCAGGTACTCGCGCTGCAGCCCCGGGTGGACGTAGAACTTGCGACAGACGCTGCGGGTGTTACCCAGCTGGTGAGCCACGTAGTCGATGGCGGCGAGCAGATCGGCCTTGGTGGCCTGCAGGCGCGCCTGGCAGCTCTCGCGCAGCTTCGCCAGCCCGTGCACGGTGCCCATCCAGGTGCGGAAGTCCTTGGCGGTGAAGTTGCTCCCCGTCGTCTCGCGCAGGTAGTCGTTGACGTCGGCGGAGTCGATCGGCCGCGTCGCGCCGTCCTCCCCGCGATAGCGAAAGAGCTCGTAGCCGGGGAGCTCCTGGCAGAGCCGCACCACCTTGGCGACGCTGCGGTCGCTGAGGGCCGCCTCGTGCAGCTTGCCTCCCTTGGCGCGCAGGCGGAAGAACAGTCGCTCGCCGCGGACGTCGACGTGGCGGTCGCGCAGGGTGGTGAGCCCGAAGGTGCCGTTCTGCCGTTGATACTCCCCGTTCCCGACGCGGATGGCGGTGGTCTCCAGCAGTCGCACCACGGTGGCCAGGACCTTCTCGCGCGGCAGGCCGGGACGCGCCAGGTCGCGACGCACCCGCCGCCGCAGGGCCGGCAGCGCGGCGGCGAAGTC
>DASYUP010000495.1:0-3483 GCA_036001185.1 Thermoanaerobaculia bacterium | reverse complement strand
CTCCAGCTGGGCGTGCGGCACGAAGAGCCGCCGCGGCGGGATCCACGACGCAAACAGCGGCGCCGCGTCCTCGCCCATCGCCTCGGCCACCATCTGCCCGACCTTGCGGCGCTCGAACAGCGGCCGGCCGCCGAAATCCGGCGCCGCCACCAGCGCCGACAGCCGCGCCACCAGCGACGCGCGGTCGCCGGCGGCGAGCAGGCGGAAGGCGAGCAGCCGTACCTGCTGCGCGGCGTCGTGCTGCATCACCGACCAGAGCGCCTCGCCCGCCTCGTGGCTGCCCAGCCGCCCCACCGCCGCCACCGCCTTCAGCCGCACCGCCTCGTTGGGATGGTGGGCCAGGGCGAGCAGCTCGCGGGCGAAGACCGACTCGACCCGCGGGTCGAGCAGCGACAGCCCGACGAGAGCGCGCCCGGCGTAGCGCTCGCCGAGGGCGCGGCGCAGCAGCTCGGGACGGGTGGCAAGGCGCTCGCGCAGGTAGCGCCGCAGCTCGCGCGCCAGCGGCCCCTCGGAGCCCTCGCCGCAGAGGTCGATGAGCGGCTCCCAGGCGTCGTCGCCGGCCACTTCCCAGAGCTGCCGCGCGGCGGCGAGATCGATGCCGTCGGGCTGGTGCAGCAGGCGGAAGACCTGGCCGATGCGGTCGACGCTGAAGAAGCCGCGCACCAGGTCGCGAAGGGCACTGCGCGCCGCCGGCTCCGCGGCCTCCTCCGCCGCCTGCCGCAGCCTCTCGAGAGTGGCGCCGAGGGCAGCGTGCTCGCCGCGCGACCACAGCCCCTCGACGAGCTGCTGCAGCACGCGCAGCACCGCCGCCGGCTCGACCGTCCGCTCGGGGTCGATCGCCATCGCCAGCAGGATGTCGGTGAAGCGCTCGAGCAGCTCGGCCTCGTCCTCGCGGGCCACTTCGCCGCGCAGCGCCGCCGCCTGCTCGGGGGTGAGGTGGAAGACCGTCGGGTTGTCGGCGAAGGCGCGGCGGGTGGTGGTGGCGTCATACCGCAGGTCGCTCGCCTGCAGCCGCACGTCGGCGTCGAGCACGAAGGCGTAGGTCTGTCCGGTCTCCGGCGGTCCCGGCTGGTGGATCTTCTCCACCAGGTCGGCGACCAGCGCCGCGTAGTCCTCGCTGCCGCGCCCCCTGTCGGGCTGCTCGCCGTCGGCCTCCTCGTCGCCGATGCCGTCGACGGCGGAGAAGCGGACGCCGGCGAGGTCGCAGCGCCAGAGGTAGGCGATGAGGTCCTCGTCGGGCGCCAGACGCCGTTGGCGCTCGGCCTCGAAGACGCCGAGCAGCGTCTCCAGCTCGTCGTGCGTCAGCTCGGGCGACAGCGCCAGCTCGCGCAGGCCGTCGCGATAGAGCGGAAAGAAGAAGGCGTCCTCGGTCTGCGGCCGCTCGAGCACCACCTCGTCGTCGACCAGCAGGGCGCGCGACGCCACCCGCAGCGTCACTCCGTCGGGCTCGATGGCACGCCAGACCTTCGCCTCCAGCGAGCGCATGGCGTCGCGGTAGGGAGTGGCGTGCGGCGAGTAGAGCTTGCGGACGGTGAGCGTCTTCTCGAGCTGCAGCAGCAGCTCACGGACAGGCGCTGTTTGGGCGGTCACCGGCCCGCTCCGCGGCCCGGCCAAGCTCCCGCAACTCCGTCACCAACCCGGCGGCCCCTCGACACTCCCCCATCCGATCCTGGCGGCCAGCGCCCCGTGGCGGCGCCGCGCGCCATCCCCGCGCGACCCCGCAGTGGCACCACGGCCCACCCCTGCGCGCGCGGGTACGAAAGGAGTATACGGCCTGTAGTCCTTTGTCAGCGTCCGGCCGACGAGCATCCTCCGTGCAGGCACGCCAGGCCGTGGCAGAGACTTTGCTGGTCTCGCCCCTCCGTGCAGCCAACACGCTCGTCCCCCCGTCCGGGCGGCCAGCCGCCCGTCGCGCCTCCCCCGTCTGCGCCGCCGGCTCGCCCGCCCGCCCTGGTGCCACGACCGGCGCGCGCGGCCAGCCCTCAGCCGGCCTACGTCGACTGGCGCCGCGCGCTCGGCTGTGCCGGCATCGGCGCGCTGCTGCTGCTCGTCTTCGGCGGCGTCGGCTGGACCCGCTGCGGCATCCGCGGCTGTCCCGACGTGGCGCGGCTCGGCGCCTACCAGCCCGACGGCGCGCCGCTGGTGCTCGACCGCTACGGCCGCCAGGTAGGCACCCTGGCGCTCGCCAATCGCGTCGTCGTCTCGCTCACCGACCTCCCCGCCTACGTTCCCGAAGCCTTCATCGCCATCGAGGACAAGCGCTTCCGTACTCACCACGGCGTCGACCTGCGACGCGTCGTCGGCGCCCTCTTCGCCAACCTGCGCGCCAGGGGCATCCGCGAGGGCTCGAGCACCCTCACCATGCAGCTCGCCGGCAACCTCTTCCCCGAGCGCATCTCGCGCCAGCAGCAGACCCTGTCGCGCAAGCTGATGGAGGCGCGCGTCGCCGGCCAGATCGAGCGCGCCTACAAGAAGGACGAGATCCTCGAGCTCTACCTCAACAACATCTACTTCGGCGGCGGCACCCGCGGCATCGAGGCGGCGTCTCAGTACTACTTCCGCCATCCCGCCAAGCAGCTCACCCTGCGCGAGGCGGCGCTGCTCGCCGCCCTGCCCAAGGCGCCCACCCACTACGATCCGCGGCGCGCCCCGCAGAGCGCCCGCGAGCGCCGCGACCTGGTGCTGACGCTGATGGAGCGCCAGGGGCGCATCGACCACGGACGGGCCGCCGCGGCGAGAGCCGCCAGCCTCGGGGTCAGCCGCCGCGGCCGCAAGCTGGTCGCCGACGAACCCTTCGCCGGCTGGTTCCTCGAAGAGGTCCGGCGCGAGGTCGAGGAGCGCTTCGGCGACGCCCTCTACCGCCAGCGCGTGCGCATCGTCACCACCCTCGACGCGCGCGCCCAGGGCGCCGCCGAGCGCGAGCTCGATGCCCAGCTGCGCCGCATCGAGGCCGGCGCCTGGGGCCGCTTCGCCGGCCCGCGCTACACGACGGCGCGCATGGGCGACGAGGAGGGGACCGACTACCTGCAGGGCGCCGTGGTCTTCATGGAGGCGCGCACCGGCGACGTCCTCACCTGGGTCGGCGGCCGCGACTACCGCCACTCCCATTTCGACCGCGTCGAGCAGGCCAGCCGCCAGGTGGGCAGCGCCTTCAAGCCTTTCGTCTACGCCAGCGCCATCGCCGCCGGCATCCCCCCCACCCAGCGCCTCTCCGACGAGCCCTTCGAGATGCGGTTCGCCGGCGGTGAGGTCTGGCGGCCGCGCAACTTCGGTGACTCCTACCTGCCCTCGGTCACCCTGCGCGACGCCCTCGTGCAGTCGCGCAACGTCGCCACCGTGCGCCTCGCCGAGTCGGTGGGCATGCAGCGCATCGCCGACCTCGCCGAAGACGACGGCATGCCCGACGTGCCGCTGCAGCCGTCGTCGGCGCTCGGCGCCTCGTCGGCGACGCCGCTCGAGCTCACCCGCGCCTACACCGCCTTC
>DASYUP010000494.1:0-6976 GCA_036001185.1 Thermoanaerobaculia bacterium | reverse complement strand
TCGCGATAGAGGTGCTGCAGGCGGTCGACGCGGAAAGGCAACCCGTCTTCGCTGCCGGCCGGCGCCACGTATTCGACGCGGGCGCGCTCGCCGGGGATGCTGCCGGTCCAGAAGCTGCTGCCGATCGCCTTGGCGGCGGCCGAGCCGTGGTGTACCTCGGGCGGGTTGAAGGCGGGGTTGGCGTCGCCGAGGTCGGCGGCGTAGACGGTGAGCTCGGCTCCGTCGGGAAGATTGACGTCAGCGAAGTGCAGCCGCAGGCCCATCGCCTCGGGCGACATCACCTCGGAAACCCACAGCCGCGCGCCGTTGGCCAGCTCGGTCCAGGCGCCGTCGGCGGCGCCGACCACGACATCGCGGCCGAGGCCGAAGCGGATCACCTTCGCCGGCTTGCGGTCGTTGATGGCATCCTCGGCGGCGAGGAGCTCGCGATCGACGCGACCGAGCGCCAGCACCGGCATGCGGGTGACGTCGACATGCAGCCGCTGCGAGGGGGCCACCGCCGCCGGCTTGGCGGCCTTGGTGCTCGCCGGGCCGGCGAGGCGAAAGGCCTGCGCGTTGTCATCGCCGGCGGCCCGGCAGGGAATGGCGAGCGCGGCGAGCGCGAGGGCGAGCGCGACGGGCTGGCCGAGTCTGGGGACGAGCCGGCGACGATTGGACATCGAGGGAACCTCCGGGTGGGGGGAATGAGGGTCGAACCGCTATTGTACCTTCCCGGTATAACGGGAATGGCAGTAGCGGGGGGCCATTCGGCTCATGGGGCTGCCGACGCGCCCACGCCGCTCGTCGGCCGACCGCCTGTAAGTGTAGCAAGGGACGCCGCGGAACGACATGGCGACGCGGTTGCTGAGTCGCCATGCAGGCGGTCAGCCGGCCGCCCGTGCTGCGTTAGTCTGCGCCGCATGAGCGCGCCAGCCATGGACCGCCGCCGCTTCGTCACCCTCGCCTCCGCCCTCGCCGCCGCGCTGCCCGCCCTCGGTGCCGCCGCCGAGCAGGCCGGCGGCGACAGCGAGGCCGCCCTCGCCAGCGCCGAGAAGCTGCTCGGCCTCGAGCTCACCCCCGCCGAGCGCAAGCTGATGGCGAAGGGGCTCGCCGAGCAGCTCGCCGACTACCAGAAGGTGCACGCCGTGGCGCTCGCCAACGCCGTGCCGCCGGCGCTGGCGCTCGACCCGCTGCTGCCGGACGAGCACCCTGGCGGCGAGTCGCTCTTCCGCCCCAGCCCGCTGGGCGCCGAGAAGGCGCCGGCGCGCCTCGAGGAGGCGGCCTTCTGGCCGGTGACGCGGCTGTCGGCGCTGCTGCGCTCGCGCCAGGTGCGCTCGGTCGACCTCACCCACATGTACCTCGAGCGCCTGCGCCGCCTCGACCCGGTGCTGCACGCGGTGGTCAACTTCACCGAGGAGCTGGCCCTGCGCCAGGCGGAGCAGGCCGACCGCGAGATCGCCGCCGGCAGGTGGCGCGGCCCGCTGCACGGCGTGCCGTGGGGGGCGAAGGACCTGCTGGCGGCGCGCGGCTATCCCACCACCTGGGGCTCGGTGCCCTTCAAGACGCAGGTGATCGACGACGACGCCACCGTCGTCTCCCGCCTCGCCGACGCCGGCGCCGTGCTGATCGCCAAGCTGTCGCTGGGCGAGCTCGCCTGGGGGGACATCTGGTTCGGCGGCACCACCCGCAACCCGTGGAAGACCGACCAGGGATCGAGCGGCTCGTCGGCCGGCTCCTCGTCGGCGACCGCCGCCGGCGGCGTCGGCTTCGCCGTTGGCAGCGAGACCTGGGGCTCGATCGTCTCGCCAGCGACGCGCTGCGGGTGCACCGGCCTGCGGCCCACCTTCGGCCGCGTCAGCCGCGCTGGCGCCATGGCGCTGTCGTGGAGCATGGACAAGCTGGGGCCCCTCGGCCGCAGCGTCGAGGACTGCGCCCTCGTGCTGCAGGCGATCCACGGCCCGGACGGCAAGGACGGCACTGTGGTCGACGCCCCCTTCCGCTGGGACGCCGGGCTCGACGCGAGGAAGCTGCGGGTCGGCTACGTCAAGGCGCTCTTCGACGAGGCCCCCGAGAAGGGCGCGGAGGAGTCGCACGCGCACGACCTCGCCACCCTCGACGTGCTGCGCGGCCTCGGCGTCGAGCTGCACCGCATCACCCTGCCCGACCTGCCGATCGCGCCGCTCTCCCTCATCCTCACCGCCGAGGCCGCCGCCGCCTTCGACGACCTCACCCGCAGCGGCCGCGACGAGGAGATGGTGCGGCAGATCGACCAGGCGTGGCCCAACGTCTTCCGCCTCGGCCAGACCATCCCCGCCGTCGCCTACGTGCAGGCCAACCGCGTGCGGACGCTGCTCATGCGCGAGATGCGCAAGACGCTCGCCGACGTCGACGCCTACGTGGTGCCCAGCTTCGGCGGCGACCACCTGCTGCTCACCAACCTCACCGGCCACCCGGCGGTGGTGCTGCCCAACGGCTTCGGCAAGGACGGCACGCCGACCAGCATCACCTTCATGGGCAAACCCTTCGGCGAGGGCGAGACGCTGGCGCTCGCCCGCCTCTACCAGGAGGCGACCGACTTCCACCGGCGGCACCCGCAGCTCGATGGCGCCCCGCCGACGCCGGCCTTCCTGCCGGAGGGGAAGGACGAGGACTAGCGAGCCCCGCCGAACTAGGTGGGCCCGACCCGTCATCGCGAGGCCACGCGCCCGCGCCGTCGCAGAGGCCTCGACCCGTCATCGCGAGGGCCCGCAGGGCCCGTGGCGATCTCGACGCCGAGATCGCGTCGTCGCTGCGCTCCTCGCGATGACGCACCTTGCCCATGTGATGGCGTAGGATTCGTAGCGATGGAGAAGCGCTCGCCGCTGCTGCCGCCGTCGCGCGCCGAGCGCCTGCCGCTGCTCGACCACGCCACCTTCGCGCGGCTCTGCCGCGGCCGCGACTTCCTGGCCGCCGAGCTCGCCGAGTCGCCGCGTCTGGCGGCGGCGGCGGCGCAGGCCTGCCTCTCGCCGTTCCACTTCCATCGCCTCTTCGTGCGCGCCTTCGGCGAGACGCCGCTCGCCTTCGTCACCCGCCGGCGCATGGAGCGGGCGAAGGAGCTGCTGGCCGGCGGTGCGGCGGTGACCGACGCCTGCTTCGCCGTCGGCTACGGCAGCCTGGGCACCTTCAGCAGCCGCTTCCGCGAGCTGGTGGGCTGCCCGCCCTCGGAGTACCGGCGCCACGGGCGCCTGCTGGTGCAGGTGCCGGGCCTCTGGCTGCCGCGACCGATCCCCGCCTGCTTCCGCGCGCACTGGCTGCGGCTCGCCGCGTAGCCCGCGGCCGGCGGTTGGCGCAAGCAGGGTGCGCAAGATCCGAGAAGCGCCGCGCGCCGGCGCCGTGCCATGGTTCGCCGCAGGAGGTAAGAGCAGATGATCCAGCGCCTGACCCACACGACCATCTACGTCACTGATCAGGACGTCGCCCACGACTTCTACGTCGGCAAGCTCGGCTTCGAAGTGCGCACCGATGCCACCATGGACAACGGCTTTCGCTGGCTGATGGTGGGGCCGAAGGGACAGCCCGATCTCGAGATCGTGCTGATGAAGGTGGCCGGCATGCCGGGGCAGGATGCCGAGACGGTAGAGCTGCTCAAGAAGCTGCTGGCGAAGGGCGCCCTCGGCGCCGGCGTCTTCGAGGCCGCCGACTGCCGGCAGACCTACGAGGAGCTCAAGGCCAAGGGAGTGGAGTTCGCCTCGGCGCCGGAGGAGAAGTTCTACGGCATCGAGGCGATCATGAAGGACCCCTTCGGCAACTGGTTCAGCATGACGCAGCACAAGTAGCGGCGGAGCTTGTCTCCGCCGGTCCTGTAGGATGCGCGCGGCGCCGCGGCGGGCAGGCGCGGGTGAGGTGGGCGGGCCGGCCGCGGCGTCACTCTTCGCGCCATGGCAGGAGGCGCGCCATCGCAGGAGCACGGTCATGACTGACGCCGCCGCGCCACCGCCCGGGAGCATCGGCTGGGTGGACCTCACGGTCGCCGATGCCGAAGAGGTCCGCGAGTTCTATCGCCAGGTGGTCGGCTTCGACACCATGGCCGTCGACATGGGGACGCACAAGGACTGGTGCGTCGGCCCGGCCGGGGGCGATCCCGTCGCCGGCATCTGTCACGCGCGCGGCGGCAACGCCGGTCTGGCGCCGGTGTGGTTGGTCTACTTTGTGGTGGCAGACCTGGACGTCAGCCTGGCGAGCTGCCGCGAGCGCGGCGGCGAGGTGCTGGCGCCGGTGCGGCAGATGGGCAAGGCGCGCTACGCGGTGGTGCGCGATCCCGCCGGCGCCGCCTGCGCGCTCTACCAGGCCGGATAAGCGGGAATCCCCGGCCGCGCCGGGGCGGGCACGGAATCTGCACTTTCCCCGGCATGCCCACTGGCATGTTCGAGCGAGCCCTGTGTTCCTCTTGCGTCGCCGCTCCTGGGCGCCCTGGAGGGCTTCGTTGAGGTCGGTGGTGGGTCCGCTGCCGCCGGCCTCGCCGCGCCGGCCACAGGCTCCGCGCCTGCATCGGCGGCCGCGTCCGTCCCGCTCAGCTGGATCCTCGCGCGCTCGCCCGGGGACGAAGCTGTCCTTCCGGCAGTTCGCCTTGCTCGGCTTCGTGGCGTGGGGTGCGCTGCTCGCCGGCCTCGACTGGTCGCTGGGCGGGCTGCGTCACCCCGGCAAGGCGCTGGCGGAGAAGGTGGGCAGCATCGACAACGGGCCGCCGGCGGTGCTCTTTCCGGAGACGCCGCCGCGTCTCTCCACACCCGCGGCGGTGCGCCGCGCCGGGGCGGCGAGGCTTGCCGCCAGCGGTCCGCTGCTGGCGCCGGCGGTTGCCCTGGCCGCCCTCGTCGTGCCGGTGGCCGGTGTCTCGCGCGACGACCTGCGAGACTCCTTCAGCGGGGCGCGCAGCGGTGGGCGGCGTCACGACGCCATCGACATCCTCGCCAAGCGCAACACGCCGGTGGTCGCCGCCGCCGACGGCATCGTCGCCAAGCTGTTCACCAGCGCGGCGGGCGGCCTGACGATCTACGAGCTCGAGCCCAGCGGCCAGTATGAGCTCTACTACGCCCACCTCGAGTCGTACGCGCCCGGGCTCGGCGAGGGGGACGCGGTGCAACAGGGTCAGGTGATCGGCTACGTCGGCACCTCGGGCAACGCGCCGAAGGAGGTGCCGCACCTGCACTTCGCCATCTTCCGCCTGGGCCCCGAGCGGGCCTGGTGGAAGGGAGAGGCGATCAACCCCTACCCACTGCTGGCGCACCCGGCTGGGTCGCCGCTGCAGTCGGCGCGGTAGGGGCAACGCAGCACGGGCGGGGACCAGCCCCGGCCCCACACCAGGGCCGAGGTTGCTGGCGCGGCGTCTATTCGCCCATGGCGGCGAGAAACGGCCGGTACAGCCGCTGCTGATAGCGCAGCGCCGCGTAGAGGATCCCCGGCGCCTGCGCCAGGTGCTGCTTGTTGAGCAGCAGGTTGACCTGGTAGAGGAAGGCGAGGTTGCCGTCGAGCGTCTTGACGTTGTCGGCGATGAGGGCGATGAAGACCTGGCGGCGCTCGCGGGGCGGCAGCGACAACAGCGGCTCGAGGGGGGCGAAGGGGGGCTTGCTCACCGTCTCGGCGACGTAGAGCAGCAGCAGCGGCGGCTCCTGCATGATGCGCTCGCGCGCCAGCGCGGAATCGGTGAAGGGCTCGAGGGTGCAGTCGAAGGGCTCGAGCAGGCGCTGCACCAGCGACGCCGCGGCGCGGTCCTCGCTGACGACGATCCCCGGCGGGATGCCCTCGCCGGGGGGCAGGGCGAGCTCGAGCATGGGGTCGATACCGGCCGGCGGCTCTGCCGCGCCGGCGCCACGGCCCGCTGCCGCGCCCGGCTCCGCCGTTCCCGTCCCCGGCGCGTCGGGCACGCCGCCCGAGAGCAGCTTCTTTTTGTCGATCACCACCTTCGAGCCGCAGCCCGGGCACTTGTAGGAGACCGGCTGGTCGGGCACTTTGTCGGAGTCGACGACGGTGACCCGCTGGCACTGCTGGCAGGTGACACGCAGCGGCGGCATGGCTACTCGGCGGCCTCCACCTGCGCTGCCGCGGTGGCGCGGCGGCGTCCCAACCCGGGGTCCTTCCAGTCGGAAAGGGCGAGGCGCAGGTTGGTCTCGTTGGTGGAGTAGAGCAGCGCGTGGTCGTAGCTGATCAGCTCCTGGCGCACCAGCCGCTCCAGCACGCCGTCGAAAGTCTGCATCCCCTCCATGTCGCCGTCGGCCATGGCGTCGAGCAGGCTGCGCCCTTCGCTCTCCCCCTTGAGGATGTACTCGCGGGTGCGCTCGCTGGACTTGAGGATCTCCAGCGCCGCCACCCGCCCGCCGCCGACGCGCGGCACCAGGCGCTGCGAGATGACGTAGCGGAAGCTGGCGGCGAAGCGGCGGCGGATGAACTGCTCCTGCTCCTTGGGGAAGACGCCGAGGATGCGCTCGACGGTTTTCGCCGCGTCGATGGTGTGCAGCGTCGACAACACCAGGTGGCCGGTCTCCGCCGCCTCCATCGCCGTCTCGATGGTCTCGATGTCGCGCATCTCACCGATGAGGATCACCTTCGGGGCCTGCCGCAGGGCGGCCCGCAGCGCCAGGGCGAAGGAGCTGGTGTCGCTGCCCACCTCGCGCTGGTTGACCGTGCTCTGCAGGTGTGGATGCAGGTACTCGATGGGATCCTCGATGGTGACGATGTGATAGGCGTGATCCCGGTTGATGGTGTGAATGATCGCCGCCAGGGTGGTGCTCTTGCCGGAGCCGGTGGGCCCGGTGACCAGCACGATGCCGTTCTTGAGCTCGGCGACGCGGTCGACCTCCGGCGGCAGCCCGAGCTGCTCGGTGGTGGGCACGCCGTTGGGGATCACCCGCAGCACGATCGAGTAGGTGCCGCGCTGCTGGAAGACGTTGACCCGGAAGCGGGTCTTGCCGGGGATGGCGTAGGAGGCGTCGGTCGAGCCGGTTTCCACCAGGGTGCGGATCTT
>DASYUP010000493.1:0-3331 GCA_036001185.1 Thermoanaerobaculia bacterium | reverse complement strand
GGCCCGACGACCCGCGGCTCGACCCCGCGCTGCTGCTCGCCGGCGACCGCCGCAACGTCGCCGACCGCTATCGCTACTGGCGCGTGGAGGCGATCGTCGCCGACCTCGACGGCCGCCGCCACCCCTTCCACGTCGCCATCGAGAACTGGCGCCACGATTTCAACATCGGCGCCGTGGTGCGCAATGCCAACGCCTTCGGCGCCGCCGCCGTGCACATCGTCGGTGAGCGGCGGTGGAACCGCCGCGGCGCCATGATGACCGAGACCTACCAGCACGTCGGCCACCATGCGAGCCTAGCCGCGCTGGCGGAGTGGGCGGTCGCGGCGCAGCTGCCGCTGCTGGGCGTCGACAACCTGCCCGGCGCGTTGCCCATCGACCGCGCGCCGCTGCCGCGCGCCTGCGTGTTGCTGTTCGGGCAGGAGCGGGAGGGGCTCTCGGCGGCGGCGCGGCGGCTCGTCGGTGAGCTGCTGTCGATCCCGCAGTATGGCTCGACCCGCTCGATCAACGCCGGCGCCGCCTCGGCGGTGGCGATGTACGAGTGGTGCCGCCGCCACGCGGCGGCGGCGTCGTGAGCGCAGGCGGCCACGGCGAGGGGCGAGCCGACGACCCTTTCTGCAGCGAGGTGGCACGCGCCGAGGCGGCGCCACTGGGCGGCACGGCTAGTCGAGCCGATGTCTGGCTGCTGGTCGAGCACCGGGGGCCGTGGGGCGAGCGGGCGGTGGAGGAGAACGACCTGCCGGCGGCGGTGCACGGCTGGATGCAGGCGCAGCTCGCCGGGCTGGCAAGAGGGGCGCTGACACCGGGGGCAACGACACCGGGGGCACCGACACCGGGGGCGCCGACACCGGTGCCGCTGACACCGGTGCCGCCGGGCAACGAGGCTGCGGCAGCCAATCGGACGCGCGGCTTGCTGATCCGGCAGGAGGGCCCGGACGCGCCGGCCCTCGCCTGCTTCCTCGCCATCGCCGTCGAGCGACGGCAGGAGCTCTACCGCTTCAGCGTGCGGGCTCACGAAGAGCTGCTGGCGCTCGACCTCGCGCGCATGCTCGCTGGCGGCGAGCTGGCGCCCTGGCGCAGCGACGAGCGCCTGACGCTGGTGTGCGGCAACGGCCGGCGCGACCGCTGCTGCGCGCGCTGGGGCGCGGCGACCTACCGCGCCGTCCAGCAGCACCTCGGAGGGCAGCGCGCCGGGGAAGCCTGGCTGTCGACGCACCAGGGCGGCCATCGCTACGCCGCCACCGGCCTCTGGCTCCCCGAGGGGGTCGCCTATGGCTTTCTCGCTCCGGAGGAGGCCGCACCGCTGGTGGCGGCGCGGCGGCGCGGCGCCCTCCACCTGCACTGCTACCGTGGGCGCACCTTCGACGCCGAGCCGGTGCAGGCCGCCGATGCCATGCTGCGGCAGGCGACCGGCGAGGACCGCGTCACCGCCTGGCGCCTGGCCTCGGCGCAGGAGGAGGCGCCGGCCGCGTGGCGAGTCGACTTCAACGGCGACGCCCACTGCTATACCGTGCGCGTACGGCGCGGCAGCGAGGAGGCGCTGGTGAGCTGCTCGCCGCTCAAGCGCAGGGCGATCGATCGCTTCGAGCTCGTATCCTGGCAACGGACGGAGGAAGGTCGATGAGCGTTCGCTTCACCCACGTCGATGCGTTTACCAGCGAGCCCTTCGGCGGCAATCCGGCGGCGGTGGTGGTGCTGCCGGCGTGGCCGCAAGAAGGCTGGATGCAGGCGGTGGCCGCCGAGATGAACCTCTCGACGACGGCCTACCTGGTGCGTCAGGACGGCGGGTTCGGCCTGCGCTGGTTCACCCCCGCCACCGAGCTGGCGCTCTGCGGCCACGCCACGCTGGCGAGCGCCCGCGTCCTGTGGGACGAGGGCCAGGCGAGCGCCGGCGCGCCGATCGTCTTCCACACCAGAAACGACCAGCTCACCGCCACGCGCAGCGGCGACTGGATCGAGCTCGATTTCCCGGCGACGCCCCCGAGCGAGGCGGTGGTTCCGCAGGGGCTGGCGGAGGCGCTGGGTGTCGAGGCCCGCTGGGTCGGCCGCAGCCGCTTCGACCTCGTCGCGGTGGTCGACGACGAGGCCGCCGTGCGTGCGGCCGCCCCCGACCCTGGCCGCGTTCGCGCGCTGGGAGTGCGCGGGGTGATGGTGACGGCCGCGACCGCGGCCGGCAGCAGCCACGACTTCGTGTCGCGCTTCTTCGCCCCCGGCGTCGGGCTCGCCGAGGACCCGGTGACCGGCTCCGCTCATTGCTGCTTGGCGCCCTACTGGGCGGCCCGGCTGGGGCGCAGCGAGCTGGTCGGCTATCAGGCCTCGCAGCGCGGTGGTGTGGTTCGCGTGCGGGTGCTGGGCGATCGCGTGCAACTGGGCGGGCAGACGACGGTGGTCGCCCGCGGCGAGTTGTTGGCCGACCCCGCCTGATCAGCAGCGCGGCGCAACGAGCGCTCGCCGCCGCTTCGGCAGTGCTTGCGTCGACGCGGGATCTGCGTTACAAGTCGCGCAGCATGGACTTCCGGCCCCGGGCGCCCCGGCGAAGCGTGCTGGCCGTCAACGTCGACGAGGCGCTGTTCGAGAAGCTGGCGCCATTGCTCAACCGCGAGGAGTTCGAGGTCGATCGCTTCCCGCGCGCCAGCGCCGCGCTCGATCTCGTTTCGCGGGTGACGGTTGACGTGTTGCTCATCGGCTACCCACTGCCCGACGTCTCCACCCAGTCGTTTCTCGACGCCATCCGCGCCATCGACTCCCCCTGCCGGCAGTCGCCCCTGCTGCTGCTGGCGCACGAGGACGAGCTCGAGGAAAGCAGGCGTTTCATCGGCCGCGGCGTCAACGAGGTGATGGCCTTGGAGGACACGCCGGCGCACCTGCAGGCGGCGGTGTCGCGCCTGCTGGCGGTGGCGCCGCGCAGCTCGCTGCGCACGATGGTGCGCATCGTCGTCAACATCGGCGAGGGGGCGGCGCTGGAGATGGCGCAGACGGAGAACCTCTCGGAGACCGGCATGCTGGTGCGCACCGGCGAGGTTTACCCGCTGGGCAGCAAGATGAGCTTCGAGTTCCACCTCGGCGCCGACCGCATGCCGATCCGCGGAGAAGGCGAGGTGGTGCGCCACACCACCCCCGGACGCGAAAACGTGCGCG
Source organism: Thermoanaerobaculia bacterium (assembly GCA_036001185.1). Lineage (GTDB taxonomy): Bacteria > Acidobacteriota > Thermoanaerobaculia > Multivoradales > JAIOJS01 > DASYQD01. Next base: position 196 of record DASYUP010000493.1, on the reverse strand, counting down.
GGATGGGCATCCGCTTCATCACACTCGAACGCGACGGGCTGCTGCGAGTGCAGCGCTTCCTGCGCGAGAAGAAATAGGTGGAGCCATGCGTCACTGGCTGGTGAAGAGCGAACCCGATGTCTATTCGTTTGCCGACCTGATGCGCGAGCGTGCCCACACCACCAGCTGGCACGGAGTGCGGAACTACCAGGCGCGC
>DASYUP010000492.1:0-5442 GCA_036001185.1 Thermoanaerobaculia bacterium | reverse complement strand
CTGGAGGTCTGCCCGAGCTCCAACGTCTGCCTCGGCGTCGTCCCCGACCTGGCGAGCCACCCGTTCGAGCGGTTGCGCGCCGCCGGGGTCAACGTCACCGTCAACTCCGACGACCCGCCGCTCTTCGCCACCACGCTGAGCGAGGAGTACCAGCGCCTTGCCGACACCTTCGGCTACGATGCCGAGACGCTCGGCGGGCTGTCGCTCGCCGCGCTGCGCGGCTCGTTCCTGCCGGCGGCGGAGAAGGAGGAGCGGGAGCGCGACTTCCGCCGCGCGCTTGCCGCGCTGGGGGAGGAGCTGCTGGGAATGGCGGTGTCGCCAGTAGGGCGCGAGCTGACGGCGCCGGCGCAGCCGTTACGATGACCGGGCCGGCGGAGAACCGCCGGCCGCATGCAGGGCACCTACACGAAATTGGGCCCCTATCGGGCCCGCAACATCCAATGAGGAGGTTTGCGATGCAGCTTCAGAGCTTCCTGCGCAGCTTTGGCAAGGTCGCCGTCGTCACGGTCCTGGTCGCCGGCGTGCCGGTGGTCGCTTCGTACGCCCAGGGCGCCGCGGCTCCGGCTGCACCCGCGCCGGCCGGCGCCAGGATCTACGGCATCGACCGCAGCCACAGCCACCTCGGCTTCTCGATCCGCCACCTGCTCACCCGCGTCGACGGGCGCTTCAAGGACTTCGCCGGCGCGGTGGTCTACGACCCCAAGGCTCCCGAGAAGTCCAGCGTCGAGGTGACGGCGCAGGCGACCAGCATCGACACCGACACGCCCAACCGCGACAACGACCTGCGCTCGGAGAACTTCTTCGACGTCGCCAAGTTCCCGACGCTCAGCTTCAAGAGCACGTCGGTGAAGGCGGTGTCGCCCACCAAGCTCGACGTCACCGGCGACTTCACCATGCACGGCGTCACCAAGCGCATCACCGTGCCGGTCGAGGTGATGGGCACCCTGCCCTTCCGCGGTGGCGAGAAGGCCGGCTTCGCCACCACCTTCACCCTCGACCGCAAGGACTACAGCATCACCTGGAACCGCGCCCTCGACACGGGCAGCGCGCTGCTCGGCGACGAGGTGACGATCAACATCCAGCTCGAGACCGGGTGGGAGCCGCCGAAGCCGGCGGAGACACCGAAGCCGTCGGGGCGGTGAATCCCGACGAACGGCTGGCCGTGCGCAATCGCTGCTGGAACTAGCGACAGCGGCGGCGTTGTCGCGGCTCTACCGCGGGGGGACAGCGGCTGGTCGCCGAGGTCCCCCGCCGCCGCGCGTCGCGATCACAGCGACAGCTCCCGGAACGACTGCGGCATCTCGGCGGTGAAGGCCATCTTCTTCGCGCTTCGCGGATGGACGAAGGCGAGGTGCGTGGCGTGCAGGGCGAGCCGGCCGAGCGGATCTTCGCGGCCCTTGCCGTACATCGCGTCGCCGAGCACGGGATGGCCGGCATCGGCGAGCTGGACGCGGATCTGGTGGCGGCGGCCGGTCTCCAGCGTCAGCTCGACGAGCGAGTAGAGCCGACCGGAAGCGGTCGTGCGGTAGCGGGTGATGGCCTCCTTGCCCTGCGTGGCCTCGGCGACGCGGCGCACCCGCAGGTCGCGGTCCTCGACGAGGAAGCAGTGGAAGGTGCCCGCCGGCGGGCGCAGCTTGCCGTGCACGACCGCGACGTAGACCCGCGCGAGGTCGTGTACCGCGAAGAGCTCCTGCAGGCGGTCACGCACGTATTCGCTCTTGGCGAAGACCAGCACCCCGGAGGTGTCGCGGTCGAGGCGATGGACGTGGTGGACTCGCGCCTCGCCGGGCCGCGCGCCGGCGTAGGCGTTGAGGAAGGTCTCAGCGGTCTCGTGGAGCACCACCGGGCTCGGCACGGTCAGCAGCCCGGCGGCCTTGTCGACCACGATGAGGTCGTCATCCTCGAAAAGGATGCGGACGCGGGGGTCGATCGGCCGCGCCGGCTTGGCGACGACCTCGACGCAATCGTCGGCGCCGAGCTCCCGCTTCGCCACTCGCTCGGGCGCCCCGTTGACGCGCACGCGGTCGCTCTTGAGCATCTTCCGCAGCGTCGTCGACGACGAGTCGGGGAAGCGCTGGCGGAGGACGTCGAGCAAGGTGGAACGCTCGGGGGCGGGCACCGCCGCAAGGTACCACGGGGCGCGGGGGCGACGGCTTGGAGACCAGGGGAGCGCGCGGCTCGCCGGCTCGGCCGCCTGTCTCGCCCTGCCCCCTAGTCGTCGGTGTCGACCGGGGTCGCCGTCGGAGCTGGGGTCGGCAGTTGGTTTGCGGTACCCGCCGGGCTGGCGCTCGGCTGCGGTGACGCTGCGGCCGTTGCTCCGCCCTGCGCCGCGGCGATCGCCGCCTTCCGCGTCGCCTCGAACTCGTCCCCCGGCGTCCAGGCCGGCAGGTTCTCTTCCTCAGCGATCCACAGACCGCACTTGAAGCCGAGCCGCGCGTCGTCGACCATGCCGTCGAAGTTCCAGTCGGGGGTGAGCTCGTCACTCGGCTGGTGGTAGTGCTCGGCCTCCCACTTCTCGATCTGCTCCTTGCCCCAGCCGGCCGGGCGGCCGACGAAGTCGGTGCCGGTCTCGAGGTAGATGGCGGGCACGCCCACCTTCGCCAGGCTGAACTGGTCGGAGCGGTAGTAGAAGCCGCGGTCGGGGAACTGGTCGGGCTTGACGGTGCGTCTCTGCTCAGCCGCGAAGCGCTGCACGACGTCGGCGAGATTCGACTTCTCCATGCCGACGTAGGTGATGTCGTTGGTGCGGCCCCAGATGTTGCCGCCGTCGAAGTTCATGTCGGCGGCGATCTTGCCTGCCGGCACCGGCGGGTGCTGGCCGAGGTACTCGGAGCCCAGCAGGCCCTGCTCCTCGGCGGCCACGAAGCCAAACACGATGGTCCGCCGCGGTGCCTGCGGTAGCGCCTTGAAGGCGCGGGCGATGGCGAGCAGCTGGGCACATCCGGAGGCGTTGTCGAGGGCGCCGTTGTAGATCTTGTCCCCCTCCTTGTCGGGGTCGCCGACGCCGAGGTGGTCGTGGTGGGCGGTGAACAGCACCACCTGGTCGCCGATCAGCGGATCGCCGCCGGGGATCTTGCCCAGCACGTTGGCGGTCTCCACGCGGCGCACCTTGTTCTTGACCGTCAGCGAGGTGCGCACGCCGAGCGGCACCGGCTGGAAGTCGCGCGACTTCGCCGCCTGCACGAGGTCGTCGAGCTTCCGGCCGCCGAGCTCGACGAGCCGGCGGGTGGCGTCCTCGGTGAGCCAGCCGCGCACCTGCACGCGCGGCTCCCCCTCGGAGGGCAGCTCGAACTTCTCGCCGCTCCACGAGGTCTGCACCACCTGATAGGGGTAGCCCGCCGACGGGGTGGTGTGGATGATGATGGCGCCGGCGGCGCCCTGGCGGGCGGCGCTCTCGTATTTGTAGGTCCAGCGGCCGTAGTAGAGGCGGCGAACGCCGCCGAAGAGGCTGGGGTCCCAGTCGGGATCGTTGTTGAGCATCAGCAGGACCTTGCCCTTCAGATCCTGACCCTTGAAGTCGTCCCATTGGAATTCAGGCGCCTGGATGCCGTAGCCGACGAAGACCACCTCAGCGTCCTTGAGGCTCGACTGCGGCTGCGGGAGCCCTGCCATGGCAACGAAGTCGTCGCGACGCTTGAAGGTCACCTGCTTGCCGGCGCCGGCGCCGGCGCCGAAGGTCCACGTCGCCGGTGGCTGGGCCTGCACGCCCACCATGGTGAAGGGCTGCATCCACTGGCCGCCGGTGGCCGCGGGCTGCAGGCCGAGCTGCTTCATCTGCTCGACGAGGTAGGCGCGCGTCTTGGGGTCGGCCGGCGTCCCGGGCCCGCGCCCCTGGAACTCGTCGCTGCCGAGGGTGGCAATCGGTGCGCGCAGCACGTCGGCGGTGATCGCCTGGGCCGCCTGGTCGGCGTGCGCCATCAGGCCGGAGGCGGGAGCGGGAGCCATGCTAGCCGCCGCCGGCGTGGCTTCGGCGGCAGCCGGTGGCGGGCTCGCCGGCTTGCAGGCAGAAGCGCCGGTCGCCAGCAGGGCCGCGATCGCCAGCCGGGCGGTCCGCGCGCCTCGATTGCAAACGGAAAGCTCGGTCACCATTGGGGTTCCTCCGTACTCTCGCGGCCGCGAAGCGTAGCACGCGTGTACGCCACGAGGAGCCCTCCGGGGTAGAGGCGGAGCTCGTCTCCGCGCGGGTGGTGCTCCTAGATCTGCCCCTGCTCGCGCAGGTGGTCGAGGTGGGCGACGACCTGGCGCGCCGCCACCGGCTGCAGCAGCGCCGGCACCTCGTCGGCGTCGTAGGCGAGGGAGACGATGGCCGCGGGATCGCGCACCCCCTGGCGCCAGGCGGCGAGCACGCGCACCTCGCGCGAGCGGCGGTGGGAGAGGAGCTGGGCCAGCACCCGCTCGCCGTTGCGCAGCACCGGTCCGTGGGCGGGGAAGAGGAAGCGTGGCGCGAGCGCGCGCGCTCGCTCGAGCGAGGCGAGGTAGTCGCCCATGCTCCCCTCCGGCGGGTCGATGACGATGGTGGAGAGGGCGGAGAGCAGGTCGCCGCAGAGCAGCGTGCCGTCGCCCTCGACGTGGAAGGCGAGATGCCCGCGGGCGTGGCCGGGCGTGTGCACGACGCGCACGCGGAAGCCCGGGCCAAGCTCGTGCAGCGAGCGATCGGCGAGCGTGGCGGTGACCGCGACACCCTGCTGCCGGGCGCGCTCGGCGGTCGTCGAGTGCGCGGCGATCGGCACGCGGAAGGCACGCGCCGCCGCCGTCGCGCCGCCGAGGTGGTCGGGGTGGTGGTGGGTGAGCCAGATCGCCTTGAGCTTGCGGCCCAGCCGCTGGGCCGCCGCCGCGACGGCGGCATGAAGCTTCTCCTGCTCGGCGGGGAACGGCGAGCCGGGATCGACGAGCACCGCCGGGCCGGTGCCCAGCAGGTAGGCGTTGGTGTGGGTGGCGGGAGGCAGCGTCGGCGTCAGCAGCGGCACCATCACCACGCCGGGGCGGAACTCGATGCGGCGGAAGGGACCGAGATCAGCCTCGGCGGGATCGCGCAGGCGCTGCAGCCCGCCCTCCGGCCCGTCCTCGCCGAGGACGGTGAGGAGGTGGAGGATGGGCGGCGCCGCGAGCACTTCGCCGGCACGCCACTGCGCGAGCGCCGCTTTCGGCGCGATCCACTCGCCGGCGGCGAGCTCGCCCGGTACCACCGACGGCTGCACTGCGCGCTCGGCCGGCCAGTGGAGGAGGAAGAAGCGGTTGTCGAAGCGCAGCGGCGCGAAGGGTGGCGTGAGCCAGCGGCCCGCCCACACCAGCACGCCGGCGTCGAGCGCCAGGCCGCCGTGGCGCAGGGCGGTGGCGAGCGCGGCGGTGCCGGCATCGCGCTTGAGGTCGAGTGCCGGCGCGAGCGCGCCGCCGGCCGAGGCGAGCCGCCGCACCGGCAACACGCCGGTCTCCTCCCAGAGC
>DASYUP010000491.1:0-1843 GCA_036001185.1 Thermoanaerobaculia bacterium | reverse complement strand
CGCACGCCAACAACGGGTGGGTGCTGGTTCGCGGGCAGCGTCGCCCGATCGTCGGGGCCGTGAGCATGGATGGCATCACCGTCGATCTGGGCGAACTTGATGATGTAACCTACGCCGACGAGTTCGTCCTGATCGGCGAGCAGATGGGTGCCCGCATCGACGCCGATGAGGTCGCCGCCCAGCGACGCACCATCAATTACGAGGTGACGACCGCCCTTCGGGACCGCCTCCCGCGCGTGCATCTGCGGGAGGCCGCCACGAGCGCAGGGTGAGGTCGTCGAGCGAGCGACCATGCGGATCAGGATCGAATCAGGCGTTTCGCGAGGAGGGTCGACGGTGGAGTCGGTCGATGCCCTCGCCGATCAGCTCGAGCGACGCGGCGTCGGCGGGCCGGCCGCCATTCTGCTCGATGCGCACCGCCCGCTCCTGCCCCTGATCCGCCAGGGGGTCACCTTCCTGGGCCCCCTCCTCAGCCCGCTCCTGGGCCGGCGCCGATTCGGGCAGCTGCGGGGAGCCCTCGACGACCCCGCGACCTACGATCGGCTGGCTGCAAGGCTGGCGCACGACCGCCGGGATCCCGCGCCCTAGATGCCCAACCTCGGCGAGCTGGCCGCGTATCTGGTTGGCCTCGTGACCGACGCCATCGGCGCCTCGTCGATGCGTCTGGGAGCCGTGACGACGGTGGCCGTCCTGGGGGTCCTCCTCGTTCTCCTCTCCCTCGTGGCGCGACCGGGGATTCGCTGGCGAGGCACCGACCTCGGCCACCTGCGGCGGGTCGGACGTGCGATGGCCCTCGCTGCCGAGTCCGGAGCCGATGCGGCGATCTCGATCGGGAGCGCGGGAGTCAGTCGCCCAGCCTCGGCGATCGACCGTTTCCAGACCCTCGCCGCGCTGCCGCTGCTCGGCCACGTCGGCGAGGCGGCGGCACGAGCCGGCGTGCCGCTGCGGGTCACGACCAACGATCCGATCGCGGCCATCTTCGCCGAGGCCGCGCTGGCGGGCGCCCATCGCCGCACGGCGACGCCGGAGCGCGCCCCGACCTCGACCGTCGAGTACGTGGGCGAGGGTCGCCCGCTGGCGGCCGGCGTCGCCCTGGCCAGGGCGGGATCCCACGGCGTCGCAGTCGTTGCGGGCGGGCTTGGCGAGGAGGCGCTGCTCCTGCTCGACGGCATGCTGTTTGACGCGGAATGGAGCCTCGGCGCGACGGCCAGCGCCTCGCAGGCGGCAGGGCCACTGCTGACCGGGGACGGCAGCCTGATCGGTCCCGAGCTCTTCCAGGCGCCTGCCGAGACGTCGCCCGATGGGCACGCCCGCACCGGGGTGCTGGCGGCGAATCGGCTGATCTGGACGGCGATCGCCATCCTGCTCGCCGGTTCGCTGATCACCTGGGCCGGCGGGCCGCAGGTTGCAACCTTCCTCACCGGCCGCTGAACGCAATGCGACGCTCGATCCTCACCGGCATCGCCCTCGTCAGCGGGCTGCTGGTGCTGGGCGACCTGCTGATCGTGAACCCGTCCCTCGGCGACGCGGCGGGGGCGGTCAACGAGCTGCTCGTCCTCCTCGCCGCCGCGGCGGCGGTGGGCGGTGGGGCGACGCTGGTCGCCCACCACGCGCGCAGCCTGGCGGCCGGCGAGGGCGACCAGCTCGGCTCGATCCTTCTCCTCGCCGGGATGGCGGTGGTGCTGGTGGCCGGCCTGAGGCCGGGCTCGAGCGGAAGCTCCGATCCGATCGTGCTGTGGCTGGTGGCGGCGCTCCTGGCGCCGATCGCGGCGTCGCTCTTCGCGCTGCTCTTCATCTTCCTGCTCGCCGCCTTCCGGCGCGGCTTCGCGCTCCGCGTCCGAGA